>JANMST010000215.1:0-16474 GCA_031389635.1 Acidimicrobiia bacterium
CCTTCGGTGCAAATGGTCGACCTTCCATGTAGGCGAACGTCGTGTCGTCGGGCGCGATCATTCCTGCCCTCGCTCCACCTTCGATCGACATGTTGCAGATCGTCATGCGGCCTGCCATCGACAAGGAACCAATCGTGCTTCCCCGATACTCGATGACGTGCCCGGTGGCACCGCCGGTCCCGATCCGGGCGATGATCCCGAGAATGATGTCCTTGGCGGTGACCCCGGAGGGGAGGTCGCCTTCGACGTTGATCGCCATCGACTTGGGGCGATCCTGGGGAAGGGTCTGAGTGGCGAGGACGTGCTCTACCTCGGAGGTGCCGATTCCGAAGGCGAGTGCTCCAAAGGCTCCGTGGGTCGAGGTGTGAGAGTCGCCGCATACGATCAACATCCCGGGCTGGCTGATTCCTTGCTCGGGCCCGATGATGTGGACGATGCCCGAGCGGGGATCGTCGAGGCCGAAGAGGGTTATACCGAATTCCTCGCAGTTTCGAACGAGGGCGTCGATCTGGATCTTCGACATCGGGTCGGTTATACCCAGATGGCGGTTGGTTGTTGGCACCCCGTGGTCGATGGTGGCGAGGGTGAGTTCGGGGCGGCGCACCGGCCTTCCGTGCAACCGCAGCGAATCGAAGGCCTGGGGCGATGTGACCTCGTGGACCAGGTGCAGGTCCGCGTAGAGCAGGTCGGGTTCGCCTTCGACGGAGCGAACCAGATGCTGGTTCCAAACCTTTTCGAAAAGAGTCTGTGGGGCCACGACGAGCGCAAGGTTACCGGCGCTCCGTCTATGGCAAATACTGCTGCTGAGCCGAAACCACGCTGTCGCCGACGAGTGTGAGGTTCATGGGAACGTCTCCGGGGAAGATCGAGTAGAAGGAATCGGCATTCGCCCCGTTGAGAACGGCAACCAACTCCTCAAGGGAGAGTTGGCGATTAACTAGTTCGCCACCGTATGAGCCGAAACCGATGAGGTAATAGGCGCCATCTGGATCGAGGGGCGCAACGGTTTCATCGAGGTCCGGGTTGCTGATGTAGAAGTCATTCGGAAGAGTCTCGCCCTCGGCCAATACCCCATCTGCCTGGGCGGCCGCGACCGCCTCCTCGCCGGTCAGCATCGTGGCAGGGTCGAATCGGATCTCCGACTCGTCGATGGCCCGTACGAACGCGAACTGCTCGACCTCGGGAGCGGTGGTGACAACGACGGTCGTCGAAGTCGTCGTGGCGACCGGTGTGGTCGTGGAGGTCGAGGCGCCTCCACCGCAGGCCGACAGACCAGCGCCAAGGCGAGTACCGACACCGTCGTCTTCACCGTTCGCCACCATCCTTATCTGCGTCGAGGGCCTTGTCTGCGTCGAGGGCTCTTCGGAACTGGTCAGCGACCTCCTGGTCGAAGCCGACAAGCCTGATCTCTGAGATCAAACCGGGGCGACGATCGAGCCATGTTCGGCAGGCCGCCACTATCACCTGGCAAGCCTCGGCCCGAGGGTATCCGAATGTGCCGGCAGAAATGGCAGGAAGAGCAACCGTCCGGCATCCGCTGACGGCGGCGGCGTTCAGAGCCGCCGTCACTGCTCCCCGCAGCAGGCTCTCGTTGTCCTGCCCCTCGCGGTAGCGGGGACCGACAACGTGGATCACGTACTGAGCCGGGAGGTGCCCGGCGCCGGTGATGGCCGCCCGTCCCGGACCTATGGGTCCGTGCTCGGCGACCCACTCGTCCGACTCCGCTTGGATCACCTGACCGCCCGCCTGTACGATCGCGGCCGCTACACCGGCACCGTGTTGGAGGTGCTCGTTGGCAGCATTGACGATCGCCGCGACGGGCTGGGCCGTCAGATCCCCCTGGACGACTTTGATCACCATGAGAATTCTACCGAAGGAGGGGGTAGCCTTCGTCCGGGATGCGACGTGGAGTGCTGGCGTTGGCGGTGGCCGCGGTCCTGATTCCTGGCGCGCCGGCCCTCGCTGCGGTCCCGCCCGAAGAGGGAATCGAACTCGGCGGAGTCTTTGGTAATGCAGTCGCCTCGGCCACTTCTTTGTCGTCCGATACGATCCAACTCGACCTGGAAGTGGAAGCCGATGATGATGCGGCCGTAGTGGCCCACCTCATCGAGCCTGGCGGTACCCAGGAGACCATTCCTTTGTCGTCCAGGGGGACCGGGACCTTTGGCATCAGAACCGAGGTTCGCAAGACCGACTACCTGGTCGTGTTCGAAGCGCTCGAAGGGTCTCTGGCGTCACAGTCCCAACCATTCCGCCTCACCGACCTCGGAGTTGATCCGGCCCTCGTCGGCGTTCTCACGGTGCCATTCACCGAGGACGAGGAGATCTCCGATTCAACTCGGCAGTGGGGCTGGGCAGGTCTCGGCCTGGCTGCCGCGGCCTTGACTCTGATCGCCCTGTGGGCGCTACCCGATCGCCGTCGGAGGGCGCGCGAAGCGGAGGTCGAGGCGGCAACCGGAGAGACCGCATCGCTCGCCGAGTCGGATGGTCCCGTTGAAACCGAGGACGTCACCTTCTCCGAGGACGAGTAACCCGATTTGGCGCGACGCGATCGGGCCAGGGCACGGTTCTGTTGCGCCAGAAACGTGAGCTTGCTCGTAATTCTGTAATGGTGTAATCTTGTAATCATGGGTAAATCAACACATGACAAGGAACTGTCCGCCTGGTTTACCGGGCGGCTACCCGACGGATGGAGCGCAGGACCGGTCGAGATCGAAGGCGACCGGGACGAGATTCTGGTGACGGTGCCCTTGGCTGACCCAGCCCTCGGTGCCGACGCCGGGGCCGATGAGCAGGCAACCGCTCGACAGGCACGCATCGCGGGCTTCCGGGAGGACACCCGGTCGAATCGGATGAGGATTGCCAAGGAGGCCCAGCGCCAGTTCGGACGCAAGGTCAGCTGGGCGGCACGCATCGGCGATGACAAGGAATTCTTCACAACGCTGGCGGCGCCGGCGATGACCAGGCTGCGGCTTCCCGAGCGGAGGGTGCTCGACACCCTGATTGAGGCGGGCGTTGCCCGGAGCCGGGCCGAGGCTCTGGCCTGGTGCGTGCGATTGGTGGGCCAGCACGAGGCTGATTGGTTGTCCGAGTTGCGCTCGGCCCTCGAGGGCGTCGACGCGGCTCGAAGCAAAGGGCCCCACTCCTAGCCATTACGCCTTCCTCTTTGACCGGTATCTTTGCCGTCTCGTGACAGAGCCGGCCACCGAAACTCATCCCATCCCCGACGGGCCTATGCCCGAGAAGCCATCGCTTGACGGCCTCGAGCAGAAGTGGCGAGAACGCTGGGAGCGCGACGGCGTCTATCGATTCGATCGCAACAAACCGCGCGACTCGGTCTTCTCGATAGATACCCCGCCCCCGACGGTGAGCGGCCGGCTTCATACAGGTCACGTCTTCAGCTACACGCACACCGACCTGATCGCCCGGTACCAGCGGATGGCGGGCAAGGAAGTCTTCTATCCGATGGGCTGGGACGACAACGGGCTGAACGTGGAGCGCCGGGTCCAACTCATGACGGGGACCATTGTCGATCCGGCGCTTCCCTACGACCCTGACTTCAAACCGCCCGTTCCCCTCGACGGACCGGCGCCGGCCGGGCAATCGAAGGCCAGGCCGATTCCGGTCTCGCGTCCCAACTTCCTCGAGTTGTGCCAGCAGGTAGTGCCGTTTTTGGAGGAGAGCTATCACGAGCTCTGGTCGACGATCGGCCTCTCCGTCGACTGGTCCCACACCTACACGACTATCGGCCCTCGGGCTACCCGGGTGTCCCAACTTGGCTTCCTCCGTCTCTTGAATCGAGGCACGGCGTACCGGGCCGAATCCCCGACGTTGTGGGATGTCGACATGAAGACGGCGGTCGCACAAGCCGAGCTCCAGGATCGCGAGGTTCCGGGCGCCTATTACCGGATCGTGTTCCGCGGACCACTGGGCGAGCCGCTCCAGATCGATACCACCCGGCCAGAGTTGCTGCCCGCTTGCGTGGCACTCGTCGCCCATCCCGATGACGAGCGTTACAAGGCGATGTTCGGTCAAACCGCAACTACCCCCCTCTTTGGCATCTCGGTCCCGATCGTTGCCCATGAATTGGGCAATCCTGAAAAGGGAACCGGTCTGGCCATGGTGTGCACCTTCGGTGATACGACCGACGTCACCTGGTGGCGGGAGCTCGACCTCGACTTGCGGGTGCTGTTGCAGCGCGATGGCCGGCTGCGATCCGTCACATGGGGCGAGGGACCTTTCCAATCGAACGATCCGGTCACGGCGCAAACCGCCTACGACGAGTTGGCCGGCAAGACCGCCAAGCAAGCCCAAGCCCGGATGATCGAGTTGCTTCAGGAAAGCGGTGACCTGGAAGGGGAACCCCGACCGATCACCCACTCGGTCAAGTTTTGGGAGAATGGCACCCGGCCGCTCGAGATCGTCGCCTCCAATCAATGGTTCATCCGCTATCCCGAAAAGGCAGTGCTCCTGAAGAGGGGAGACCAGCTGAACTGGTGGCCCGACTTCATGCGGGTTCGCTACGAGAACTGGGTCAACGGTCTCATCGGCGATTGGAACATCACCAGGCAGCGCTTCTTCGGGGTCCCGTTCCCGATCTGGTATCCGATCGACGCCGATGGCACGATCGATTTCCTCGCGCCTATCGCCGCTGATGCCGGCAGTCTTCCGGTCGATCCCACGACCGTCCCCGCCCCCGGCTATAGCGAGTCCCAGCGCAACCAGCCCGGAGGTTTCGCCGCCGACCCCGATGTCATGGACACCTGGGCCACTTCGTCGATGAGCCCCATGATCGTCACCGGTTGGGAGGAGGACGCCGACCTCTTTGCCAGGACCTTTCCAATGGATCTTCGTCCCCAGGCGCATGAGATCATCCGCACCTGGCTGTTCACCTCGGTGGTCAGGGCTCACTACGAACTCGATAGCGTCCCATGGTCGAACGTGGCCATATCCGGGTTCATCGTCGACGCCGATCGAAAGAAACTCTCGAAGTCGGCGGAGAACGAGCAGGGCGACCCGATGACGCTCATCGCCCGCCACGGGGCCGACGCCATGCGGTATTGGGCTGCTCAGGGGAGGCCCGGGCTCGATGTGGCCTTCGAAGAAAGTCAGATGAAAATCGGGCGGCGGCTTGCCACCAAGCTGCTCAACGCCAGCCGGTTCGCCCTCAATCTGGGACCCGACCCGAGAGACATATACCCGGCCACGATGCCGAGCGCTCCACTCGACCGTGCCCTCCTGTCGGGACTGGCCGCGCTGGTGGAAGAAGCTACGACCACCTTCGAACAATTCGACTACGCACGCGCCATAGAACGAACCGAGAGCTTCTTCTGGCCGTTCTGCGACGACTACCTGGAACTCGTCAAGAACCGTGCGTATGGAACGGCGGGTGACCCCGATCGTGACTCTGTGCTTGTCACGCTGCGAATTGCTCTCGAGACGCTGTTGAAGCTGTTCGCCCCTTTCCTGCCCTTCGTCACCGAAGAGGTGTGGTCGTGGTGGAAAACCGGCAGCATCCACCGCTCGCCTTGGCCGCAAAGCGCGGCAGTGCGAGCCGCGGCCGGTCCTCCGACTCCGGATGGCCTGTTGGAGGCGGCTGGTGAGGTCCTCAGCCTCATCCGCAAGGCCAAGACCAAGGCCCGGGTCTCGATGCGCGCTCCGGTTGCCATGGTGTCGATCACCGCGGATCGGGAAAAGCTGGCGCTGATCGCGGCGGCGGAAGGCGACATTCGCAACGGCGGAGCTGTGGAGTCACCGCTGCAACTCTCCGAGGGTGATGAGTTCTCGGTAGAAGCAGTTTTGGCGTAGCCGCCTTCTGCACCTAATCGATGTCGCCGGCGCGGGCCGCTTCGATCTTGGCGGTAGTGAGGCGAGGCACGGCATAGACCATGAGCCCCAATTCGACGATCGCCGCGGCGAAAAACGGTGCCCGCAGTCCGATGGCGCGATCGGCCAATCCACTCACGATTTGCACCAGCAGCCCGCCGAGGAAGGCACCGATCGGCATCATGCCCCAGCCAAAGAACCGATAGACGCTGTTGACCCGGCCGAGCAGGTGGTCGGGGATGATGGCCTGTCGGAGTGAGACGGTGATCACATTCCAGACGATCGCCGAGAAAGTCCCTATTGCGAACATCGCCCAGACCAGCGTGGCCGACGACGTCAAACCGATCGCGATCGAGGTGCCGACACCTACGACGAAGGTCGCGGCGAGAGACGGTCCCGGCCCCAATGCCTTGCTGACCGCCGAGGCTCCGAAGCTACCCACGACTCCGCCCACCGCCCCGGCCGAGGCCAGCAGCCCGAAGCCAGTGGCGTCGAGGTTCAGCACCTCCTGAGCAAAGAGGACCATCGTGGCCTGGGTCGCGCTCCCCGCTGCATTGAGCAGGCCCAGGACGATCGCCAGAGTCCGCAACAGTCGATGGTTCCAAAGCCAGCGGAATCCTTCCTTGAGGTCAGTGAGAAAGGACGGTCGCGGTGACGATGGGTCCTTTACCTGAGGTCGGAAGCTGCCAGCCAGGAGAGCCACCATGGCCGCCGAGATTGCAAACGTCCCTGCGTCCACGAAGAAAGGCACCGAGAACGCCACCGCCAGCAAGAAGCCACCCAGGGGAGGACCGATGAATGAGTTGGTGACCATCTCGGCACCCCACAACCGCCCGTTGGCCTTCTCGAGGTTGTCCTTGCTGACGACGGATGGCATCAGAGTTTGAGCGGCGTTGTCTCGCAGCACCTCGGCCAGGCCGAAGAGGACGGCTGAGGCATACAGAACCCCAAGGAGGACTCCTGCCCCGGCCGGGGGTAGCGCTTCACCGGATGCAAGTGACTCGGGGCTCGATAGCTCGGATTGGTAGACAAGGACCACCACCGCAACACCGATCGTGACGACGGTTCGGAGGGCGTCCATGACTACCACCAGACGGCGTCGATCGATTCGGTCGGTGATCACTCCGGCCGGCAAGCTGAAGACGAGCCAGGGCAACCTGGTGGCAACACCCACCAGTGCGATGTGGACCGGGTTGCGGGTGACCGCACTGGCCAGCCATGGATAGGCCACGCCCGAGATCCCGTCTCCGAGATTGGAGATGGCGCTGGCGATCCACAGTCGCCAGTAGTTGACTCCAAGGGGTTTGCTCATCGACGGCGGCATGGTTCGTTTGATTGAGCCCGTATGTCAAGCCGGCGCGACCCAAGGCCAGCCAGATTCGGGGCCAGGATGCGCTCTTCGCCGATCGAGGCCAAACTGTGGCCCCCATGGCAATGGTCAGGTCGGCTCGCTCGGATGACTCGAGGCGTCTCGCCGAGATCCATGTGACCTCCTGGCGACAGGCATACGACGGCCTCCTTCCGGCCGAATTCCTTCGCGCCCTTTCTGTTGAATCCCGACATGATTGGTGGTCCCGGCGTCTCAACGCGCTCGAGAGTGGTGGAGCAGTTTTGATCGTCGCCGAGTCGGAGTTGGAAAAGGCGGAAGGATTTGCGTTCATGGGCCCGTGCTCGGTGACAGAGGGAGAGGTGTACGCGATCTACGTAGATCCGCGCCGATGGCGCGCCGGCCTGGGAACCGAGTTGCTGGCAGCCGCCGAGCGGACGCTGGCAGACGGCGGCTTCAGGCAGGCGGTCCTATGGGTCCTCGAGGGCAACGCCCGCGGTCGCTCGTTCTACGAGACTCAGGGTTGGAGACCAGACGGTGCTCTCAAGATCGAAGAGATTGGTGGGATTCAGGTCACCGAGTTGAGATACCGTAAGCAGCTTGGAGGCTCTGGCGACCAGCTTCGGGCCTCGTGATCCACCCGGCAGGGGTCAGTCCTCAGCCGACGGACCAGAATTCGAGAGAGCAGACGCCAGTAACCAACTGGCCGGAGGGATGAAATGCGGATCGGCATTCTGACCGGAGGAGGCGATGTCCCCGGTCTCAACGCCTGCGTGAAAGCAGTCGTCAACCGTGTGGCCGACGAGGGCCATCAGGTGGTCGGAATTCGACGGGGATGGGGCGGTCTGGCGGGTGTGAATCCTGACGATGAATCCACCCTCGTCGACAACCTTGTGCACCTGGACGCCAACACCGTCAGAACCGTCGATCGTTCCGGGGGAACCTTCCTGCACACCTCCCGGACCAATCCCGCCAAGATGAGCAGCAGCGGCCTGCCGGACT
Source organism: Acidimicrobiia bacterium (assembly GCA_031389635.1). Taxonomy (GTDB): domain Bacteria; phylum Actinomycetota; class Acidimicrobiia; order Spongiisociales; family ZC4RG35; genus DATEEG01. Next base: position 8,156 of record JANMST010000215.1, read on the forward strand.
TCCTGTCGGCCAGCTATCCCGGTGAGGGGCCCCACGATGTCACCGCCCATGTGTTGAAGGTGCTGGATAGCCAGAAGATCGACGTCTTGATTCCGATCGGCGGCGACGACACCCTGTCGTACGGACTGCGGATGCACGACGAGGGCGTCCCCGTGATCGCCGTCCCCAAGACCATGGACAACGACGTCCACGGCACCGACTACTGCATCGGGTTCTCAACCGCTGTCACCAGGGGTGTGCAGTTCATCCACAATCTCCGCACCTCCACAGGCTCGCACGAGCGCATCGCCGTGGTCGAGCTCTTTGGCCGTTACAGCGGCGAGACCTCCCTCATCACCGGATACCTGGCCGGTGTCGACCGGGTCATCATCTCCGAGGTGCCCTTCGAAATCGACAAGCTGGGCCCGATGCTCGTGGACGACAAGAAACGCAACCCCTCCAACTATTCGATGATGACGATTTCGGAGGGGGCCCGGTTGCACGAAGGGGAGATCCTGGTGGCGGGCAAGGCCGATGCCTACGGCCATCAAAAGCTGGGCGGCATCGGCGCCGTGACCGGTGAGCTCTTGAAGGAGTACACCGGGGAGGACATCATCTATCAGCAGGTCGGATACTTGATGAGGTCGGGAGCGCCGGATTCGCTGGATCTCATGGTGGCGACCAACTACGCGGTCATGGCCGCCGACCTTGCCCTCGAGGGCGGCACCGGTCGGATGGTGGCCTTGCGTGGTGGCACCTACACCGACGTCCCGATCTCGGTCACCCGCGAAGGCGTGAAGCGCGTTGACATCGATGAGTTGTACGACTCCGACGCTTATCGGCCCAAAGTCCGGCACGTGCTCGGCAAACCGATGTTCCTTTACTGAGCTGCTGCGAAGGTGCTCGACGCTCATAAGCTCTGGTGACCGATGTCGAGCCCCCACCTGCTGAGGCCATTTCCTTCGCGCCAGCTCGGGCTGATCGAGGGAGATGATCGGGTCGTCGTGTTCGGTGTTCTTGGTGGGCGACGGTTGGGGTCAACCATTTTGGTGCACTCGCCAACACTGTTGTTCCGGCTCGATCAGCTCACCGATGATGTAGAACTGGTGGTGTTCGTCGAAGACTCGCCTCCCGACGCTGCCACTGTCGCCACGATCGATGACATGCTTGCGGCGATGGGCTCGGAGGACGGTCTCGTCCAGATCCAAGTGGCTGCCGAGGCCATCAAGTTGACCAGGGCTGACGCCTCGGGCTCCCAGCAATTCATTGGTCAGGGAATCGATCGATCCACCCTCGTCTCATTTCGGCCCCCGGAGGTGCTGCGGGCGACTTCCCTTGTTGCCGCAGTGACGAGACCGCCGTCCGAGCTGTGGGTAAATCCGGCCGGGCTAGTCGTCGGCAACGGTGGCCGGATCGCAACCTACCCTCGTTCGCCTCTGTCGGCCTAAAGGCTCAGCTCCGGCTTCGCCGCGACTTGAGGGCCCACACCGTCAGGGCGGTTGCCACACCGGTTGCAACGGCGGCTCCGGAGATCAACGGGGCCGACTTGGGCAGGTTCATTCGTGCCCTCAGCGTGACCGGTCGTTCAAACTCGAGGATCTGCCAGTCCCGCGCCGCGGCGATCTCCCTGAGCTCACGGTCGGGATTGACGGCAACCGGATGACCAACGGTTTCCATCATCGGGAGGTCGGTCGCCGAATCGGAATAGGCAAACGAGTTTGGGAGCGAGATACCGTCACGGGCAGCCAGTTCGCGGATGGCCTCGGCTTTTCCCGGGCCGTACGCGTAGAACTCGATGTTGCCGGTGTACTTCCCCACCGAGTCGATCTCCGGCCTGGTTCCGATGACATCTTCGATGCCGAGGTACTCGCACAGCGGTTTGACGATCTCGACCGGCGATGACGAGATCACGACGACACGGCGTCCGGCTCGCTGGTGTTGATCGATGATGACGAGCGCCTCCGCATAAACGAGCGGGGCCACTACTTCGTCGACCGTCTCTGCGACCAGGCGCTCGATCTCTTCCTTATCCCAGCCTTTCGTGAGATCCGCCAACTCCTGTCGGATCCGTTCGAGTTGGTCGTGATCGGCCCCGAACATCTGGTAGTACACCTGAGCGATTCCGGCTTTCAAAAGAGACGTCCGATTCAGGAGTCCGGCCTTGAACAGAGGACGCGAGAAGGCCAGGGTCGACGACTTGGCGATGATCGTCTTGTCGAGATCGAAGAACGCTGCCCCGACCAACGGATGATTGTTGCCCGCCATCAGGTCAGCCATCGAACTGTTGGCCCTGGATTTGTGGATCTGTCACTTCATGACCTCGCTGGTGCCAACTCACCGGATCCAAGTGTACGGAAGCCCCTACTTATGACATAGCCCTCCCTGTTTGACAAGGGGTTGGACCGGGCTTCCCCAGTCCATACGTTGGCGACATGGGACGCAGCAGAGCGACCGTCATCGGCCTTCACACCGAGTTCGATCATGTGTTGTCGGTCGTGGCTCCGGTAGGTCTGGCCGCGGCCGCGGCTCGGCCGGCCCTGGTCATCGATCTCGACCAGGATGGACCTCCATATCCCGGTTCGAGGTCGCTAGCGGATCTGGTGGGGGAGGGCCCGACCCGATCTGAGCTCTTTCCCCGACTGCCCGACGCTCGAAGCTCGAGCGTTGCGTTGCTCCGCAACGGTGGGATTGGTTGGGAGTCGGCCGTCTCGATGATCGAGGCGCTTGCCCAGCAATGGCCCGCCCTCGTACTGCGCTTGCCCGGGAGCAGCGGGCCATGGCCATGGCCGGTCGTTCCGGTCCTCTCGCTGCTTCCGGGAATCCTTCGACCGGTTGGAGGACGGGCCGCAGTCTGGCAAAGCGTGACGTCGCGCCGGGACATTGCCCCGGGTCCCGGTCCGGTGCTGCCTGCGCTGAACCGATCGGCGCTGAGCAGAATGCTGACACTCCGCTCCGAGCCACGGGGCAGATGGGTCAAGGCTTGGTCCCAGGTCTGGGAGCTCCCGTGGCCCTGACCGACCGCCTCGCTGGAGCCCTCATCGACTCCGACGTGCCCCTCGACCGCGAGCATCTACGTTCCGCGGTCCGGCGCCTGGCGGCGGCCGAGGCTCCGCTGGCCGGCCAGGTGCTGTTCGAGCAGGTCATTGACGCCCTCGTCGGGTTGGGTCCCCTCGAAGTGCTCCTTCGCGATCCGGCGGTCTCCGATGTTCTCGTCAATGCCCCCGACTCCGTCTACGTCGAGCGGGGTGGAGAACTGGTCCGGACCGACGTCGGTTTCCCGGACGACTCCGCGGTCGTGGCGGCGGTTGAGCGGGTCATAGCTCCGCTGGGCCTCCGACTCGATCGGGCCTCTCCGACCATCGATGCCCGGCTGCCCGATGGGAGCCGGCTTCATGCCGTCATTCCGCCGGCGGCTGTCGATCACCCGGTGGTGGCCATTCGCCGGTTCGTTCCCTCGATCGTCTCACTTGACGACTTGATCGGCCGCGGGTCGATCTCTCCCGGCCAGGGCGCGGTTCTGGTCGAAATGGTGGTTGCGCGGAAGAACATCCTGGTTAGCGGCGGCACCGGCACAGGCAAGACGACGCTCCTCAATCTGTTGGCCAGTGCGGTGCCCGAGGGCGAGCGCACGATCACCATCGAGGACGCAGCCGAACTGCGCCTCCCCGGTCATGTCATCCGCTTGGAGGGGAGGCCACCCAACTCCGAAGGACGAGGGGCGATAAGCCTTCGCGTTCTCCTTCGTTCTGCTTTGCGGTTGCGCCCTGACCGCATCGTCGTGGGGGAAGTACGCGGAGCCGAGGCTCTCGACTTGATCAACGCTCTCAACACGGGACATGCCGGATCGATGTCGACAGTTCATGCCAACAGCCCGGACGAAGCGCTTTGGCGTCTTGAGACCCTGGCGCTCTCCGGCGAGGAACGAGTCGGAGAGGTCGCAGTGCGTCGTCAACTCCGCGCGGCTCTGCACGTCGTGGTTCAACTGGAGAGACGGGGAGGCCTGCGCCGCGTGACCTCGATCGCGAAGGTCATGCCCGACGGTGTCGAGGAAGTGCCGTGCTGACCGGGTTGATGCTGGCGGCCGTCAGCCTGGGCTATCTCCCGGCGGTCGAAGGCATCGCAATCGTCGTCATCCACACGCAGCCTTTGGTGGCGCTTCCGGCGGTGGTACTGGCTGCGCTGAGAACCCGGAAAGCGGCGGATCGGGCATCGCACCCGGAGTCGGTCGCTGCCTTCCTCCGATCGGTGTCCGCCGAGCTCAGGGCGGGCCGGTCCCTCAGGGTGGCATTGGTCGATAGCGCACGCCTCGACTCACGCCTCGGGCTGGCCCGAATCGTTCGGGTCGCCGCGGCTGGAAGGCCGATGGAACAGGTCGCGGACGAGATGGCGACCTGTCCCGGAATGTCGGGGGTCGCTACCGCGCTACGGGTCGCCGCGATGACAGGAGGGTCGGCGGTCCCGATCTTCGAATCTCTCGCCGTCGATGCCACGGATGAGGCCGCACTCGCTCGTGAGCGCCGGGAGTTGACCGTGCAAGCTCGCCTTTCGATCGCGGTCGTGGCCGGCTTTCCGATCGCAGTCCTCGGCTATCAGCTCACCTCAGGGCAGGCATTGGAGTTGGTTCGTCAGGGTTTCGTGGGTGTGGCGTTGCTCGTCATCGGTGTGGGCTTGCTGGGCCTTGGCCTGGCGGCGGTGGCGATTCTCATGAGGAGAACCAGGCAGTGATCTGGCATACGAATCGCTTGATCGGGCCCTTCGATCCTTTGGGGGCGGGTTGCGTCGTCGCTCTTGTGGTGCGCTATCCATGGATGACAGCCGCGCTGGCGATGCCGGTGGTCGGCGGGTGGTATCGGAAGGTGAGATCGCGCCGGCTCGAACAGAGCCGGGCGGCGTTCGATCCCCTGGTGGTGGCCAGGGTGGTTCAGGTCGGCTTGGCCGGGGGCCTTCCTTTGACGGCGGGCCTCATGCTTGCAGTCGGTGAAGTTGGGCAATTGGTGGCCGGAGAACTCACTGCCACGTTGCGGACCGCCCGACGGGAGGGCATGTCGTCGGCGATGGCCGCCAGCACCGGGCCTCTGATGAGGCCCTTGTTCGGGCGTATCGCCCTGGCCCAGGCCAGCGGCGCCCCGATGCATGAAGCCGTAGCCGCCTATCTGGCGGATGGCCGGGCGGCTCGCCGGGGCAAAGCGCTCGAACAGGTGCGTCGTCTCCCCGTCGCCCTCATGGTCCCTCTCGGTCTGCTGATCCTGCCTGGTTTCGTCGTCTTGTTTGTGGGCCCGATCGTCCTCAACTCTCTGTTGGACCTTTCCCGGAGCCTGCCGTGATCGCACTTCCCCCCGAACCGGCCGGTCGCCGGTCGCAAAGGAAAGGAGCTGGCTATGCCGGCAATTTGGTCGCGAATCCTGTCTCGTCTGCAGGGATCAACCCTGCACAGGGATCAACGGGGGCAGGGCACCGTCGAATACTTCCTCGTGATTCTGGCGGCGACGGCGCTGGCGGTGGTCCTGTTTCGTTGGATCTCGGGAAGCGGAGGGACGTCGCTCATCAGCACCATCCTCGGTCGGGTGGTGTCTTGGATCGCCGGTCAATTCTGACCTCAGCGGGGGGCGTGGCGTTGGAACTGGCCGTGACCATTCCCACTTTGATCCTGGTTCTGCTGGGGATGCTGGAGGTTGTCGTGGTTGCCCGCCTCCAGCTGGAACTGGTGGCGGCCGCCCGGGAAGGTGCCCGGGTGGCCGCCACCGTCGTCGATCCGGCGGCGGCAGTGCGGGCGACCCAGCAGTCGGTCGGACCGACCCTATCCGACAGGATCATCGTCGAGGTGACCAGGCCAACAGTTCCCGGGCGCCAGGCCACGGTGCGGGTGTCGTTGCGGCATCAACTGGTGACACCGCTGCTTCGATGGTTTTCCGTCGACTTATCCGGTCGGGCGGTCATGAGGGTCGAACGGTGAACGAGCGCGGAGCCGGAACGGTGCTGGCAATCGCGGCGATGGCCCTCATCACCTTCGTGTCGGTGGTGGTGTTGGCGACCGCGCAGATAGTCATCGCCCGCTCAAGAGCAACTGCGGCGGCCGACGCGGCCGCGCTGGCGGCCGCTCCCATGACGTTTCCGCCTGTCGCCGGGGGTCGGTCACCGGTCGACGAGGCATCGGCCCTGGCCGAAGCCAACGGGGCGAGGCTGGTGTCGTGCGTGTGTTCACAGGTCGCCAACTTCGAACCCCGCCAGGTGGAGGTGACGGTGGCGGTGGCGGTCGAACTTCCCATTCTCGGGCAACGATGGGTTCATGCTTCGAGCGCCGCCGAGTTCGTGCCCTAGGCGTGACTCGAACTAGTCGGCCAACGCTCCCAGGCGGCAATTGAGGATTCTGATGAGGTCTGCGGGGTCCAATTCGACCTGGAGGCCCCGCACCCCGGCGGAGACGTAGATGGATTGGAAACCGACGGCCGAGCCGTCGAGGAAGGTCGGCATGCGCCGTTTCTGGGCAAATGGACTGATCCCACCGGCCACGTAGCCGGTCCACTTTTCGGCATCAGCCGTCTCGGCCATTGGGGCCTACTTGCTGGCTGTGGCCTTGGCCAGGGCCTTGAGGGACAAGTGCGATCGAACCGGGACGATCGCCACGACCGGTTTGGTGTCGCAAACGGTGACGAGAGTCTTGAACAACCTGGCCGGACCGACCCCCAGCGCGGCCGCCACTGCTTCGCCGTAGCTGAGATCGCTGTCCACGAGTTGGTAGATGTGGGTCTTGAACTCGACGCCGGCTCTTTCCAGGGCCAACAGGGCCGGGGTGGAGGCGGCCATCAGCGGAGTATCTCGCGAAGCAGGCGTACGGCTCCGCTCTTGGATAGTGGTTCGTTGAGGTTTCCGCACTTCGGCGATTGCACACACGAGGGGCATCCGGTCGAGCAGGGACAGCGTTCGATGGCTTCCACGGTGGCCAACCAATGGCGTCGGCCACGCTCGAAGGCAACAGGTGAGATGCCGGCTCCACCCGGATAGGCCTCGTAGATGAAGATGGTTGCGGTGCCGGTGGAGGGATGCCAGTTGGTCGACAAGCCACCAATGTCCCAGCGATCGCAGACCGCCATCAGGGGGAGCATCGCGATGCCCGCATGCTCGGCAGCGTGGAGCGCTCCAAGGAGGTCGGGGCCCAACAGGAGGCGTGCCAGCTGCGTCTCGGGAACCGTGAGCCACACTGCCGCGGTCGTCATGATCGAGGCCGGGATATCGAGATCGATCGTGTCGATCAGGTCGCGGCTGCCTAGCTTGCGGCGTTGATACCCGACAACCTGATTCGCCACCTCCACCATCCCCAAATGCAGGCGGGCTTCGCCCATCTGGACCGTGGCGAGATCGTCGACGACTTGAAGATCGGTTTCCTGACGGGTCTGGGTGTAGTAGTCGACGTGGGCCGGGCTCACCGACACCTGCTTGAGGCCCGTGTCGAGCGACCTCACCAGGTAGCTGTCTCCTTGGTGCAGATAGATCGCTCCGACGTGGGCATCGCGATAGACCCTGGCCTCGTCGAGAGTCCCGATGAGTGTGGCGCCGGCACCTGGCGGGCGGCCCGGTGCCCTACCGCTCGCAATGATGGTGTAGGTGGCTCCTCCGCTTGACCGGATGTCGATCGAAGGGGCGGGTCGTTGTCGTCGGCCCCAGAACAGGCGCCCTTCCTTGAGACGTAGATGACCGGCCTGGACCAGGCGGTTGGCAGCTTCCTCGACGGAGGCTCCGAGTATTTCTCGATCCTCGAGGTGAAGCGGAAGTTCATATGCCGCGCAGGCGGCGTGGGCTTCAGCCACCTGCGGATTGTCAGGGTTGATCACCACCACTTCCGAAGGGCGAGAGAACAGTTCATCGGGATGGCTCATCAGGTACTGATCGAGCGCGTCCTCGCCCGCCACCAGGGCCGCCAGCGATTCCTGACGGGCCCGACCGGCCCGACCGGTCTGCTGGCGGAACGCTGCCAGGGTCCCGGGAAATGTGACGATGACGGCGGCGTCCAGTCCTCCGACGTCGATTCCAAGCTCGAGGGCGTTGGTAGCTACGACGCCCGCCAGTTCCCCTCCGAAGAGCTTCTGTTCGACCTGTCGGCGCTGGGTTGGCGTGTAGCCGGCCCGGTAGGGCGCAACTGAATCCTTCAGGTCTTCCGGCAGTCGATCACTGATCGCTTTGTACACCAACTCGGTCGACTTGCGGCCGCGGGTGAACACGATGGTTCGGAATCCTTCTGCGATGAGACCTGCGGCGATCTCGCTGGCGCCAGAGAGCGCCGACCTCCGGCGGCCTGATTCCTCATCGACCAGGGCCGGATTCCAAAGCGCGGTGGTCCGCTCA
>JANMST010000237.1:0-7103 GCA_031389635.1 Acidimicrobiia bacterium
TCGGCAGCGTTGTGCCGGGACGGAATGGGTTTCCAATGGGTGCCCCGATCGCGGTACCGCCCACACGGCTTCGCATCGTCCCGAGCCAATCGACATGAGCGAGCCCGTCCTGTCGGTGCAGGGACTCACCACCGTCCTTCACCTCCCGGGCGGACCGGTGGAAGTGGTGAGAGGGGTCGACTTTGAAGTTCTCCCCGGAGAGACGGTGGCGTTGGTGGGCGAGTCCGGCTGCGGAAAGTCGATGACCATGCTCTCGGTCATGGGGCTTCACCCCCAACCGCCGGCCGAGATCGTCGCCGGTCAGGTCCGGCTCGAAGGGCGCGACCTCCTCACCATGTCGGAAGAGGAACGCCGGAATGTCCGCGGGTCGCAACTGGCGATGGTCTATCAAGATCCGATGACCTCCCTCAACCCGTTGATGCGAATCGGCCAGCAGATCGGAGAAGTGCTGGTGGCCCATGGCAAGTCACGTCAGCAGGCGGAGCAACGAACTATGGAGGTGCTGGCCGAGGTGGGCATTGCTCAACCGGCCCGGGCGGCCCGCGCCTTTCCGCACGATTTCTCTGGAGGGATGCGTCAAAGGGTGGTGATCGCGATGGCTCTGGCCCTCCGACCCAAGGTGCTCATCGCCGACGAACCCACTACCGCCCTCGACGTGACCATCCAACAACAGATCATCAGCCTGGTCGAGGAGCTGCAGAAACAGATGGGGATGGCGGTGGTCTGGATCACCCACGACCTGGGGGTGGTCGCCCGGGTGGCGGAGCGGACGATGGTCATGTACGGCGGCCACATCGTCGAAAGCGGTCCGACTCCCCGGGTATTCGCCCGACCCGAGCATCCATATACAGCCGGGCTGCTCGCCGCGATTCCCCTCGTGCAGGGGAGCGTCCGGCCACCACTGCGCCAGATCCCGGGGACACCCCCCGACCCCAGCCAGACCCCCGCCGGCTGTCCATTTCATCCCCGTTGTCCCAATGCCCGGGAGATCTGTCGGGAGCAAATGCCGGCACTCACCGACCGGGGTGGGAGCCACGCCGCTTGCTGGGTTCCACCGGCGGAGTGGGTGGCATGAGCGAACCGATCCTTCGGGCCGAGGACCTCGTCCGGATCTACCCGGTGCGGGGCACCCGCCAGTTCCTGCCGGCGGTGGCCGGTGTCTCCTTGTCGGTCGAACGAGGCGAGACGCTCGGCATTGTTGGTGAATCGGGCTGCGGCAAGTCGACTCTGGCTCGACTCCTGGTACGGCTGGAGGAACCCAGCTCCGGTCGAATCGAACTCGATGGCCAGGACATCACCCGGCTCCGGGGCCGCGAGCTGCGTCCCGTTCGCCGCCGCATCCAAATGGTTTTCCAGGATCCCTACGCATCACTCAACCCCCGGCTCACGGTTGGCCGCGCCCTGGAGGAGGTGCTCGAGGTTCACCGGCTCCACGAGGGAAGCCAACGCCGATTGCGGGTGGAGCAACTCCTGGAGATGGTCGGCTTGCCGACAGCCTTTGCTACCCGCTACCCCCACCAGCTGTCGGGAGGACAACGGCAACGGGTCGGTATCGCCCGAGCGCTAGCCGTTGAGCCGGACGTGATAGTCCTCGACGAGCCGGTTTCGTCTCTGGACGTCTCGGTTCAGTCAGGGGTTATGAACCTGCTTGCCCGTCTCCGAGATGAGCTCGAAGTCGGTTTCGTGTTCATCTCTCACGATCTGGCGATGGTGCGTCACATCTCGGATCGAATCGCCGTCATGTATCTCGGACGGGTGGTCGAGCGAGGACCCTGGGAGCCGGTCTCCGACAGCCCCCTGCACCCCTACACCCTGGCCTTGCAGCAGGCGATCCCGATCCCCAACCCCGAGATCGAGGCAACCCGAGCGGTGGCGACTCTCACCGGAGAGGTGCCTGACCCTGCCAACCCACCGGCGGGATGTCCGTTCCATCCCCGCTGCCCGTTGGTTGAGGACCTGTGTCGCCGGGTAACGCCCCTGCTGGCCGAGCTGGCGGAAAACCATGAAGCAGCCTGCCATGTCGCCGCCCGCCGACTGGGACGACCCGAAGCGACCATGCCTGCCTCGCTGCAGGAAACGGCCTGAGGGGGATCGATCGGAACCCCCCGTCCGGTGGGACCGGCCGGGCCTGATCAGGAATCGGCTGACCCACCGATGCCACTGTCAGCGCGAGTTTGGTCACAGACAGCACTCCTGGCACTGCCGTGAAGGCGGCAGAACGTTTGCCACGAGGAACTATCGGGTACTTGCCACCAGAAACCAAACACCAGTGGGTAACACACCCGCTAGGGGAAAGGATCAGCCATGTATACCGATTTATGGACCTACCGGGAGTCGACGGCCGTGCCGACCGGGACGATCACCGGCTTTCAGGTAGAAGCGATGGATGGCAAAATTGGCCACATTGATGACGCCTCCGCTGAGGCGGGGGTAGGTCATATCGTGGTCGATACCGGACCATGGATTCTTGGTCGGAAGGTGATGATCCCGGCTGGAGCAATCACCCATGTCGACCTTGACGAGCAGCAGGTGATGCTGGACTTGACGAAGGACCAGATCAAGAATTCTCCCGAGTTCGACCCAGAGATGGGGATGATGGACTCGGCGTATCGGGGGAGGCTCGGCGACTACTACGAGCCCTTCTTCCGGCCCGGTACCTGATCACGAAAGCGACGGTCGGTGTGGAGGGTCAAACCCTTTGTCCCGACCGTCAGCGTCGTTGGATCGACCCCGATGTCTCGTCGCAGGACTTGACCACGGCTCCGTCGATCCACACCATCTTGAACTCCCTACACACGGGAGGAGATCATGTCAGCGCAGAAGATTGTTCCGAACCTTTGGTTCGACAGCGAGGCGGAAGAAGCGGCCCGGTTCTACACGTCGCTTTTCAAGAACTCCGAGATTCTCGAGATGTCGCACTACTCCGAAGCCGGACAGGAGATTCACGGCCAGAAGCCCGACTCGGTGATGACGGTGGACTTCGCCCTCGACGGGTACCGGTTCACCGCTCTTAATGGTGGCCCTGCATTCAAGTTCAACGCCTCGATCTCCTTCTTCGCCAACCGTGAAAGCGAGGAGGAAGTCAACACCCTTTGGGAACAGCTCTCCGAGGGCGGTTCGGTGCTGATGGAGCTGCAGAAGTATCCGTTCAGCGAGCGTTATGGCTGGCTGTCGGACCGCTACGGGCTTTCGTGGCAGATCTCCGTCGCCGACGTGGGAGGCGCGCGGATCATCCCTTCGTTGATGTTCGTCGGGGAGCGGGCCGGCAAGGCCGAAGAGGCGATCAACTTCTACAGGTCGGTGTTCTCGGACTCCAAGGTCGGCGAGCTGTCTCGCTACTCCGCGGGCCAAGAGCCGGATAAGGAAGGAACCATCTCCTATGCGCCCTTCATCCTCGCGGGTCAGCACTTTGCGGCGATGGACAGCGCCCAGGCGCACGAGTTCGACTTCAACGAGGCGATCTCGTTCATCGTCGACTGCAAGGATCAGGCCGAGGTGGACTACTTCTGGGGGAAGATGTCGGCGGTACCCGAATCTGAGCAGTGCGGTTGGCTGAAGGACAAGTTCGGAGTGTCGTGGCAGATCGTTCCCACCGTGCTGAGCAAACTGCTGACAGATCCGGATCCCGCCAGAGCCAACCGGGCGATGGAAGCGACGCTGGAAATGAAGAAGCTGGACGTTGCCGCGCAGGAGGCAGCAGCCGACGCCGGCTAGCCGAGTCGAAGGGACGGTCTTCCTTCACCTCTCTCCCCTGGACACTTCGAGCCTGATAGTGACCATGTCGCCCAGGTCGAGCTTCTCCGCCTTGCGGACGATGTCCTTGATAGGGACGATGTAGCGGCCGTCCTTGGGCCACAGGGCGGTGTTCCATTCGGTACTTCCGATCCGGACTTTGACCGGAATCATTCCCCATCCATAGGTGACGAATCCCGAGATGTCCTTGATGTCCTGGGACTGGTCGTCGGGGACTGTGACGAAGTGAAAGGGGGAAGGCCCACGCCAGTACCAGATCTCGCCGGATAACTCGAAGTTCACCTAGTCAGTTCGCTTTCGCTCATCTGCGGAGTATGTCGCCCAGGCCAAATGACGAGGTCGCCTCGAGCTGATCGAACCGGCAGCTCAGCGGGTCGCGGTCTGGTCGCCAGCGGAGGAACTGGGCCGGATGGCGTAGCCGGCCACCGTCCAGTTGGTTGAATCGCACCTCCGCCACCAGTTCGGGGCGGAGTGGGGTGAAGGAAAGGTCCTTCTCCGGGTTCCAGCGGCTGCCCGGCTGGCCCGCCGCCTCCGCTGCGACCCCGGCCCAGGGATGCTCGGCCAGGTCGACGACGTAAGGAGCGAGTTCGGAGAACAGCTCTCGTCGTCGGGCGGCGGGGAACGAAGCCGCCACGCCAATGGGGATGAGTCCGCCGAACATCGTCTCCCACTCTTGAACAGGCTTCCCTTCATCGGCATATACCGCGAGGAGCAACGAACCGACCGCGTCGCGGCTCGACTTGTGAGTCCGATAGCCGACCACCACGCAATCGGCGGTGCGATCGTGCTTCAGCTTGGCCATGACTCTCTTGCCAGGCTGGTAGGTGCTGTCGGGGTGCTTGGCCACGATGCCGTCGAGGCCGGCTCCCTCGAACTCGGTGAACCAGCCCTTGGCTTCGTCGATGTCGAAGGTGAACGGGGTTAGAACGACTCGAGCAGCACTGTCCTCGAGGAGTGACTCGAGGCGGTGGCGGCGTTCCTTGAACGCAAAGGGCCCGAGATCCTCATTTCCCAGAGCCAGAACGTCGAACACGATCAGGGTGGCTGGGGTCCGAGCAGCGAGGAGCTCCACCCGGCTGGCCGCCGGGTGCAAACGTTGCTGGAGGGAAAAGAAGTCGAGGTTGCCGTCATCGGGGTTGGCGACGACGATCTCACCGTCGACGACGCATCGTTCGGGCAGAGCCTGTTGGACCGCCTGCACCAGTTCTGGGAAGTAACGAGCCATCGGCCGGTTGTTGCGGCTCTCGATCAAAACTTCGGAACCGGCGCGGAAGACCACTGCCCTGAACCCGTCCCATTTGGGCTCGTACCACCAACCCGTTGGCAATTGATCGACAAGCCGGGCCAGCATTGGCTCGACCGGTGGTGTCACGGGAAGGTTCATCGCTTCTGGCACCGTATTCCAAGTCAGTTAAGGTCGGGCGATGGCGATAGTTGCAATCTTCCATTCAGCTCTTGGAGTTCGGCCGGGCCTCGTCGAGTTTGCAAGCAAGTTGAAAACGATTGGTCGCGAGGTGCACATTGTTGATCAATACGACGGGCAGGTCTTCGACGATTACGACGAGGCCCGTGCCTACGTAGACGAGGTCGGCTTCCCGGACCTGATGACCAAGGCAATCCAAGGGGTTGCCGATCGGCCTGACGGGTTCGTTGCGATCGGTTTCTCGAACGGAGCCGGCATGGCCGAGTTCGTCGCCGCCAACCGGCCCGTTTCGGGCGTTGTGATGGCGAGCGGCGCCCTTCCCCTGGAGACGATCGGAATCACCTGGCCGACCGGGGTGCCCGCCCAAATCCACTCCACAGTCGACGATCCCCGCCGGGAGCAAGGTGCGATCGACTCGGTGAAGAAAGCGGTAGAGGACGCCGGTGGAACCGTGGAGGTCTTTGACTACCCGGGGTCGGGCCATCTGTTCGCCGACTCGAGCATGCCCGACGAGTACCAACCCGCCGAGGCGGAACTGATGTTGTCCCGCATCAAGGATTTCCTCGATGGGATCGACCAAAGGTTGAGCGTTGAGGCTGAGGCTGCCGATCGAGATCGGGCTGCGAGCGAGGATGAAAAAGAAACTGAGTGACTAAGTAGCCAGAATCGGGTTTCCGTTCGGGGCTCACTCCCGCCGACAAGGCTTCAGGTACGCACCCCGGGTATACGTTCCGCCCGGAGACGACCAACGCTGAGATCACGACCGGACCTAGTCGACGCCGCATGGGAGCACTCTGGGAGTTTCGACAGTCAGCCCGCGACCACGGCTCCGTCGATCCAGACCATCTCGATTGGCACTGCCCCGAGATCGAGGGGAGCGGTGCGGTCGAGATCGGCTCCCAACAACACCAGGTCGGCGCGAAGCCCGGCGGCGATGCGGCCCACGTCTCGCTCTTCAAAGGATTGATAGGCCCCCGCCGCCGTATACAGATCGATAGCGGTGTCGAGGTCGATTCTCTCATCGGGGAGCCATCCCCCCGCCGGATCGCCGTCCGAGGTCTGCCTGGTAACCGCCACTGCGATCCCCTCCATCGGATTGAGCGAGGTGACCGGCCAGTCGCTGCCAAAGCTCACCCGGGCTCCGGTCGCCAACAGCGTGCCGATCGGGTACTGCCACGCGCTCCGCTTCTCACCGAGTCGGGGAATGGTCAGCTCCACCATCGTCGGGTTGAGCCGCGCCCACAGCGGCTCGAAGTTGGCGATCACGCCGAGAGCGACGAAGCGGGAAAGGTCGTCGGGATGGACTAGCTGGGCGTGAGCAATGGTCGCCCTCCGATCCCGGTGCCCGTGTCGGGAGATCGTCGCCTCGATTGCGTCGAGGGCGTTGCGAATCCCGGCGTCGCCGATGGCATGGATGTGGATCTGGAAGCCGTCGCCATCGAATGCCATCACCGCCTCTCGGAGTCCGGCCCGCGTCCTGTTGGCGATCCCGTGATAGCCGGGATGGTCGGAGTACTCGTCGATGACCGCCGCGGTTCCGGTTTCGATGATGCCGTCGGCGAAGAACTTGATCGTCTCCACCTTGACCCGGTTCCCGTTGCGGGCGGTCCGGGCCTTTTCCCTGGCCGCCGCGAACGCGGGCCGTTGCTCCTGCCAGTGATCGGGGTCGGCGTGGAGGGCGATACCTGCTCGCGGGAGCGTTGCGTCCGAGCCAGCCAGGTCGAGAAAGGCTTCCACATCCTCGGGTTGCGACATGGCGTCCTGCACCCAGGTGATGCCGTGCGCCCGAAAGAGTTCGAGTGCCCCGCGGCCTCCGGCCACCCGGTCTGCGTGGGTGAGCCGGGGAGTGGCGGCCTCGACGAGAGCCTGGGCGGACTCGAGCAGTGCCCCGCTCGGCGAGCCATCAGCCCGGCGGACGATCTCTCCA
>JANMST010000251.1:0-3919 GCA_031389635.1 Acidimicrobiia bacterium
GGGTCCTTCCAGGAGATGGACATGCTCGTTCGCCACCAGGCGTCGGGGTTCGGCATCGAGCAAAAGCGCCCGCCGGGCGACGCGGTCGTAACTGGCTACGGAACGGTCGACGGTCGCACCGTGTTCGTCTACGCCGAGGACTTCACTGTGTTTGGAGGCAGTCTCGGTCGGGCCGTCGCCGACAAGATCTGCAAGCTGATGGATCTGGCGATGGAAGTTGGTGCGCCGATCATCGGCCTCAAGGACTCGGGAGGAGCACGCATCCAGGAGGGAGTCGCCTCCCTCGACGGATATGGCCGGATCTTCGAGCGCAACGTGCGCGCCTCGGGTGTGATCCCTCAGATCTCGGTGATCATGGGGCCTTGTGCCGGCGGCGCCGTCTACTCACCTGCAATCACAGACTTTGTCATTCAGGTGGACAAGTCCTCACATATGTTCATCACCGGACCCGACGTCATCAAAGCGGTCAGCGGCGAAGAGGTCAGCTTCGAGGAGCTCGGCGGTGCCATGACACATGCCTCCACTTCGGGGGTTACACACTTCGTGTTCCAGGATGGAGTCTCAGCTCTCGACGGGGTTCGCTACATGCTCTCCTTCCTTCCCCAAAACAACCTCGAGATGCCGCCCTATTTCCCACCGGTAGACAGTCGGGACAGGATCGAAGACACCCTCGACTCGCTCATCCCCGACTCGTCCAATCAGCCTTATGACATGGCGTCTCTGATCGAGTTGGTCGTGGACGACGGCGAGTTCTTTCAGGTCCACGAGCATTGGGCCCGGAACCTAATCGTTGGTTTTGCCCGGTTCGATGGCCATGCGGTCGGAATCGTCGCCAACCAACCGGCCATCCTCGCTGGGACTCTCGACATCAAGGCCTCGGAGAAGGGGGCCCGCTTCGTCAGGTTCTGCGACTCGTTCAACATCCCGATCGTCACCTTCGTCGACGTGCCCGGTTTCTTGCCGGGGGTCGACCAGGAGCACGGCGGCATCATCCGCCACGGCGCCAAACTCCTCTACGCCTACTGCGAAGCCACCATCCCGCGCTTGACGGTGATCGTTCGCAAGGCTTACGGAGGGGCGTACCTGGTCATGAATGCCCGCGGGATTCGCGCCGACATGGTCTTCGCCTGGCCTTCGGCCGAGATCGCGGTGATGGGAGCCCAGGGAGCTGTCAACGTCATCTTCCGCCGTGAGATCCAGGAAGCCGCCAGCGAAGAAGAGAAGCGTTCGGAGTTGATCGAGGACTACGAGGAGAAGTTCAACAATCCCTACCGGGCAGCTGAGCTCGGTCTGGTTGATGAGGTCATCGAGCCCAGGGAAACCAGGGTCAAATAGATCAGAGCACTGGACATGCTCCGGACCAAACGCGAGCACCTCCCCCAGAAGAAGCACGGGAATATCCCCCTGTGAGGCTCGATGCCGAACAGGGGGATTGCAGACGGAAATCGGAAACCGGATGACATTTGCTAGACGGGCTAGACAGACCGGAAACAGCGGAGACGCTAGACGCAAGACGCTAGACGCTAGAAACAGACCTTCCTTTGCCGCTCGCTGGGTAGTCAGCGAATCACGACTTGCTTTCCTCAACGAGGCGGCGAGCGAGAGAGGCGAGCATCCGCTGCACTTGTTTGAGCTCGGCAATGACCGGACCAACGGCTTCTTCGGTTGTCATCTGCAAGAAGGCGGCGACGAGGAGGTGCGACTCCAGCTCAGCGGCAGAGCCGAGGGCGATGTTTACAAACCGACTGAACTCTCGACTTCCGAAACGGCCGCATCCCTCGGCGATGTTCGCTGCTATCGAAACCGCCGCCCGCCGACTCTGCGAAACGAGCCCGTATCGCTCGGTGGTAGGAAACGACTCCGTGATTTGATAGACCCGAATTACAACCACGCGACTTCGCTGCCAGACCTTGAGCTTCCGAAAGTCCTGCACCCTCCCCTTGTACCGCTGATGCCGGAGAATGGGAACACCCTTCCGTCTAGCGCCCCCCCTCTGTCCGCGATCGCCAACCCGTACGCCACCCCTCAACGCTCTAGCGTCTGGCGTCTAGCGTCTAGCGTCTTGGCCAAGGCTCTCACGGCGGATCCAACATGAAGAGTCTCCTCGTGGCGAACAGGGGCGAGATCGCGGTTCGGGTCATTCGGACTGCCCAGGAGATGGGGCTGCGGACGATCGCCGTCTATTCGGAACTCGATCGTGACGCTTTGCACGTCGAGATTGCCGACGAGGCCTGGAACATCGGTCCGCCGCCCGCTGCCGAGTCGTATCTCAACTCGGCTCGAATTCTGCAGGTGGCCCGTGCCGCCAAAGCCGAAGCAATCCACCCCGGTTACGGGTTTCTCTCCGAGAACGCAAAGTTCGCCCGCGACGTGATTGCGGCCGGCCTCATCTGGGTCGGTCCGCCTCCCGATGCGATCGAGGCAATGGGCGACAAGATCACTTCCCGACGCAATGCCCAGGCAGCAGGCGTGCCGACCGTGCCCGGCACCACCGAACCGCTGACGAACGTGGCCGAGGTCGCAGCGCTCGCCAAGGAGTACGGGTTTCCGGTGGCGATCAAAGCCGCCCACGGCGGGGGCGGCAAAGGACTGCGGGTGGTCCACAGCCATGACGACATCGAGGCCGCCTTCGAAGGGGCCCGACGGGAAGCCGACGCCTATTTCGGAAGCCCCGAGGTGTACATCGAGAAGTACCTACCCCGGCCCCGTCATATCGAGGCTCAGATCCTCTTTGACTCACACGGCAACGGTGTGTTTCTCGGTGAGCGCGACTGTTCGGTGCAACGGCGCCACCAGAAGCTGATCGAAGAGACCCCCTCGCCGGGCCTGTCGGCTTCCAACCGCAAGGCCCTCGGCAAGGCTGCCCTGGCAGCCGCCGAAAAGTGCGGGTATGTCAACGCCGGCACCGTCGAGTTTCTCTTCGATCCCGACGAAAATCGCTTCTACTTCCTCGAGATGAATACCCGCCTCCAAGTCGAGCACACGGTCACCGAAATGGTGACCGGGCTCGATCTAGTGGAGTGGCAGCTGCGGATCGCCGACGGTGAGAAGCTCACCTTCGACACCGTCAAGACCAACGGGCACGCCATCGAGTTCAGGATCAATGCCGAAGATCCGCTTCGAGGATTCCTTCCCTCCCCGGGGCAGGTGGCCGACTATCGGGAACCGGCCGGTCCCGGGATTCGGGTCGACAGTTGGATCCGTCCCGAGACCCGGGTAAGCCAGTACTACGACAACCTGATGGCCAAGCTGGTCGTCTGGGGCGCCGACCGTCCGGCCGCCATCCGCAGGGCCCGGCGCGCACTCAAGGAATTTCAGATCACCGGCGTCGCCACCACCATCCCGGCCCATCTGGCGGTTCTCGATCATCCCGACTTCGAGGCCGGCACGCACTACACGAAGTGGATGGAAGACATAGTCGTGCTTCAGGATCCGGTCCCGTCGTCCTCCCCTTCGTTGCCGAGCGACGAGGAGGTCAGCCGCCACGACATGACGGTTGAGATCGGGGGCCGACGCTTCGCGGTGACTTATTGGGCGCCGGATTCTGGCCCCAGTGTCGGCGCCGGACCCGCCCGGCGGGTCAGACCCAAGCTCGACCGGGCCGCCTCGGCAGCGGCGAGCGATGGAGTGGTGGCAGCCCCGATGCAAGGCACCATCGTCAAGGTCCACGTGCGAGCCGGCGACAAGGTCGAAGCCAACCAGCCGATCTGCGTCCTCGAGGCGATGAAGATGGAGAACGAGGTACGTTCACCAAGCGCTGGTGAGGTCGTCGACCTCCGCGTCCAACCCGGCGACACGGTCGCGGTCGGGGCGGTGCTCGCGATTGTGAAATAGGGCGGAAGGCGCCAGACGCCAGACGCCAGACGCCAGACGCCAGACGCCAGACGCCAGACGCCAGACGCCAGACGCCAGACGCCAG
>JANMST010000260.1:0-3426 GCA_031389635.1 Acidimicrobiia bacterium
TTCCGGAGGCATTTCGCGCAGTCTCCAAGATAAATTCTGGAGAAGATCCGTATGCCCGTCGTCCGTGGGAAAAACATCGAAACGCTCTATTCGCCCGAAGTCATCGCGGCGCGGAACATCGAACTGGCAGAACAGATCGTGCAGGGGGCGACCAACGAATCGAGCGGGGTGGGATCGCTGGCGCGATGGATGTTGCCGGTTGCGCTGCTGCTGGTTTTCGGACTCATCGCCATCCAGGTGACCGAACTGGCAAATGGCAGGCGAATTGCGGTCCGAGGCCAGGGCCAACCGGTCCGTGCGGACTGATCTGATCAAGCTCTGGTTGACGGTGGCGCTGGCCGGCGTCCTGGCGAGCGCCACCGTCGCGGTCTACCGGACCCCAACCGAGCAGACCATGGGTGCCGCCTCGGTGTCGGGGGCCTTGCTGTTCCAGGCCAAGGGATGCAGCGGCTGTCACACGGTCGCCGGGGTCGCGGAGTTCGCCGCGATTGGCCCAAACCTGACCCAATTGAACGATGTCGCGGGCGGACGCGTCCCGGGAATGAATGCGACGGCCTACGTAACCCAGTCGATTCGCCAACCGCAGGCCTTCACCGTCAACGGTTTCGGCGTCGAGGTGATGCCGACGTTTGAGGTGTCGAACGCCGAGGTCGAAGCGCTCGTCGGTTTTCTTCTCAGCGAGCGATAGGCCATCGGCAACCAGATCCGTGTTGCACAATGAGCCGGGGATGAGAAAAGGTTTACGCCTTAGGAATGCGACCGGCCAGGATCGAGCGTCCCTCTTCGACATGCTGGTCGAAGCGGTGAACTGGACCGGCGACCGCCGGGTCGATCGCGAGGCTGTTCTGGGGCGCCGAGATCTCTTCCACTACGTGGCCGAATGGCCATCCGACGGAGAGATTGGTCAGGTTGCCGAGGCCGAGGACCATGCCATTGGAGCCTGTTGGCTTCGTTACTTCACATCTGAGGACCCGGGATATGGATTCGTTTCGGACGATATCCCCGAGTTGAGCCTGGCGGTAAGCAACACGTGGCGAGGTCAAGGCGTCGGCCGTTTGCTCCTGCGCAAGACCGCCGACCGGGCCGGAACAGCCGGGATTGCCCGAATTTCACTAAGCGTGGAGAGGGCCAACCAGGCCCACCACCTTTACGAGTCCGAGGGATATCAGGTCGTGGAACGTGGACCTGACGCCGACACGATGATCCTTGAGCTGTAAGCGGTTCGATCCGGTCGTGGCGCCACCGCCGTTAGGCTGGAGTACCCCCGGGATGTAGCGCAGCTTGGTAGCGCACCTGCTTTGGGAGCAGGGGGTCGCGGGTTCGAGTCCCGCCATCCCGACCTCGATCGTCAGCGCAGGGTCTTCTCAAACAGGGCGAAGCCGTCGTTGTCGGTGAGGACGTGGCGGTAGCCGGCTTCCTTGTAGTAACGGCAGAGTCGCTCGTTGGTGGCGTCGCAGTCGAGCCTGACCCGGCTGCGTCCTCGACCGGCTGAGAATCGCTCTGCCCAGCCCAGCATCACCGCGCCGAAGCCCTCGCTTCGGTGCCGGGGGTGCACCATCAGGTCACGGATGTAGGAGGCCAGATCCGCCCTGGACCAGTAGTTGGTGGGGTCGTAGGACCACACGGCGATCGAGCCCATTACGGTTCCGCCCAGTTCTGCTGCCCAGAGGACCCGGGCACTCGTCCACTCCTCCAGGTGCTGCCACGTGAGGGCATTTGGGTTCGACGGGACCCCCCGTTCAAGGAGGTCGATGGCCACTTCCTCACGGATAGCGAGCAGCGGCTCGAAGTCGTCCGGGGTGGCCGGTCGGATCAGTGGGTTTGCTGTCACAGGCGCACTCTATGTTCGACGGATGATCGCTCTTCCTGAAGTGGTGCAAGGGGCGGAGAACTGGGTTTCCCTCACCAGCTGGGAGCGGGCCGAGCTAGGTCGCAGCCTTCGCCGAGCCGGCTGGACCTACGGCGAGATCATGGACCTCCTGCCCGTCGGCAAGGGCACCCTGGCCGGCTGGTGCAAAGACATTCGCCTCTCCGAGGAACAGATCGAAGCGATCAAGGCGCGAGTTCCCAGCCAGAAAGGAGTCCCAAGGGACACTCAGCGACGACGACGAGCCGAAATCGAAGCGATCCGTAACGCTGCCGCTGTTGAAGCCGCGGAGAGAGTTCATGACCCGTTCTGGATCGCCGGCGTCGTTATGTACTGGGCTGAAGGAACCAAAGCAAAACCTCGGCTCGAGCTCACAAACTCGGATCCACGTGCCCTTAGGCTCTTCATTTCCTGGACTCGGAGATTCCATCTTCCCGAGGCAGAGTTCGTGTTGGAACTGCATCTGCACGAAGGAAACGACGACACCGAGGCCCGGCTGTTTTGGGCGGCCGCGCTCGGCCTCGTCGACCCTACCTTCTACGCGACCTTCGTCAAGCCAGTCGGAACCGGTCACCGAAAGAACCATCTCGTTCACGGAGTTTGTCGTGTGTCCATGGCGAAGAGTTCTGACGCGTTCCATCGCACCATGGCCTGGATCGATGTGATTGCCGACCTGTACCCAAGCCTGCCCCGCTAACGTTTCCACGGGGTCGCTAGCTCAACTGGCTGAGCAGGGGACTCTTAATCCCAAGGTTCCGGGTTCGAGTCCCGGGCGACCCACGAAACCCCTCACAACCACTTTCACCACGCGGGCGTAGCCGAATTGGCACAGGCGCCAGACTTAGGATCTGGTGGGTTCGCCCAATGTGGGTTCGAGTCCCACCGCCCGCACCTGACCCGATTCCTCAATCACTATCGAGGGAATTTCGTGTTTCGGTCACGGGCACGAGTTACGTACAGACGTTCGCTTGACCACAGTTTGCTAACGGATTGCTAACGGAGGCTCCCCATCACCTGTTAGACGGTCAGCCGAGGATCAGTGACGCGACCCGTTCCGCCGCTTCCGATTCGATCGCAGGGATCGCGTGGGAGTAGGTGTCCAGCGTGACGGAGATCGACGAGTGGCCGAGACGTTCCTGTACGACCTTCGGATGGACCCCGGCTTGAAGCGCGAGGGTTGCATAGGTGTGCCGGAGATCGTGGAGTCGGATCTTCGGGAGGCCGGCATCTCTCACGCGAGCGTCGAACCATCTCGAGAATCTCTCCGGGTGGATCAGGGACCCGTCCTCGCGGCTGGCGACGAGGCCAAGACCCTTGTACGCCTCGCCCCATTGGAGCTTCTCCTCGAGCTGTCTCCGCTTCCACTCTCGGAGGGCACGTACGGTGGCTTCGTCAAGGGCGATGAGCCGGCTCGAGGAAGCCGTCTTTGTGGTTTCCTTCATGACCGGTTCATTCCCGACCAGCACGAGGGCCCGACGAACCGCGACACGGTTGTGTTCGAAGTCGATATCCGTCCACCGGGTGGCCAGTAGCTCGGAGCGACGCATCCCGGTCATGGC
>JANMST010000296.1:0-8298 GCA_031389635.1 Acidimicrobiia bacterium
GCGGCTGGCGTGGAGAACTGCCTGCGAATCAGGGTCTCGGGGAGCCGGGCGAGCCTCGAGTGGAATCAGGAACAACCCACCTTTCTCACGTTCAGGCCGATGTCGGGGCCGGCCGAGGTGCGGACTCCCAACGGTCCCGGCACTCTGCCGCTATCGGCCCGGGCAACCAGGATCGTCAAGGGTCATCCCGAGGGTTTCCATGAAGCCTTCTCGAACATCTACTCCGATGCGGCCGAAGCCATCGCCGGCCGGCGGACCGGCCAGAAACCAGATCCGATGGCGCTCCACTTTCCCAATGAGGTAGACGGTGCGTTGGGCGTGAAGTTCGTGGAGGCGGCCATGGCATCGAGTGCAGCCGGGGGAGCGTGGATCAGCGCCAGGCTCGAGTTATGAGGGAGGCGACCCGTCGGTTTGGCGCTTGGCCGCAACCCAGGGTGCATCCGAAGGTAGGAGCTCAACGGTTTCTTTCAGCGAAGGGAGTGTGCCCGGTCTTGGGCGCTTCTTTGGCGTGTGGGCGTCGCCTGAGACCTTCTTTGGCGCCACAGCTTCGCCGGCGACGCCCACACGCCGTAGAAGCTGCGGACCGACGCCCACGTGCCAAAGAACCCCGAGGCTCCCTGCAAGCGCACCCATCGCTACGAAACTTTCGTTCCTTCGCTGATTCTTCTTTTGGTATCGAGCTCCCCCCAGTCACCTTGGCCCGCCGTGAAGGACCCTGCGGCGCGCCTGTCAATCGATAAGGTGAGAACTCCTCAGGAGCGGACAAGATGCATCTCGACCCTGGATATCAGCGAGCCCGTGCCGAAGCCGGTCGCCGGCTGCCGCTGACTCTCATCGTGGTGATCGTTGTGATCCTCGCCATCGTTTTCGGTTATGACTACGTCCAACGAGCGGTTAACCCGACGACGACCACAACGACCACGACATCTGCACCCGCCTAGGGCTGCGCCAGTCGGATCGCGGCCTAGGCGCCGACCATCGTCATGGCATGGTCGGGTCGCAGGAGGAAGGGCGGCAGGTAGGCCGGAATGTTGGAGAACGGCAGCACATCGGGATGGAGTTCGATGCCCAGCGCTTCGCTCATGAAGCGGCGCCGCTCTTGAATCCGATGCCACGCACCCGGGTACTGGGACGCAAATGACTTGCGGAGGGCACCGTCGGCGAGGGCGATGCCGTCCTCGATGTTGGTGGTGAAGTACTCGGTCCCGGTGGCGGGGATGATGTCGACCTGAAGGGCCATCCCCGAGCGCAACTCGATGTTCGAACCGGGTGATATCGGTGAGTTGACCCACTCGTCGAGATGGATCTGGTGGCCCGGGTTGAGGAAAATGCCGAAGAAGGGGTCACCCAGGTGACGGTCGATGATGGCCTGCAGCGTTCCTCCGGTCTGTCCGATTCGAAGAGCGGCATACCACTCCCCCACCGCCTCGAAGTAGGGACCTACCAGTTTCTCGATGTAGTCCCCGATTGTGGCCGGCAACTCGGAGGCGTCTTCGACCACGAATCCGGCCCGGCAGTTCAAGCCACCCCAGATGCCAAAGGCGACCGTGAACTGGTCACCCCGTTCGATTCGTCGATCACCGGGGCTCAAGAGTCCCAGTGAGGCTCGCGGCCCGCTGGTCAACATCAAATGGCAGGACAGGGGCTGACCGCTCCATTCGAGAAGGTGAACGGCCTCTTGTTCGCTCATCCCCTCCTTCAATCCGAAGAGAAGTTGCTTGATCCCATGCGATGTCTGGCAGGCCGCGTACTCGAAGGCAGCGAGTTGCTCGACCTCATTGATCACCCGCAGGCCATCCTTCGCACCGGTCATGAAGACCGATGCGTTCTCGACGGTGCCGGTCGCCCCTGTCATGCGTCGCAGTTCGTCGACGATGAAAGCGGGCGCTTCGATCGTCTGCGGATTGGCGTACTCCTTCCATCCGACAACACCCACCCGCTGGCCTTTGCGCACACCCTCCTCGGCAAGGATGTCGGCCAATGGTTGGGAGCCATCGCGCGGCTGGCTCGGGAGGCTGAGATCCTGAAATAGGTGGCGCCTCATCGGAAGAGGGGCGACCCCGGCCATGGCGTAACACTCGTTCCCAACCAGGATTGCAGGCTCGTCGGCGGGCCCAACGATCAGTATCGCCTCCTCGAAGCGTGGGTCGAACCCCGTGAGGTAGGAGAGGTTGGCGCTGTGCTCGCGGTCGGCATACACGATCAGCCGGTCGTAGTAGCGCTTGGAGGCCCGGGCCCGCAATCGGTCCATCCGGGCCCGATAGACCGAGGCTGGGATTTCCGGCATCGCCTCGGGCATGCCGAAGTCGGGTAGTGAGATTTCGGCCAATCTTGCCTTGGTCATCGACTGCTCAATTCTGTGGTGTCCCGTCGCCAAAGATATGGGGACGAGCCTCGGAGGCTCCACGGTCAATGGTCACGAACTGGTTGGCGTTCACTGTGATCCATGGTCCGATCTCTCCATCCGGCCATTGCACTCTCATCTTGATTGTGTCGGCATCGCTGAGACCGAAGTGGATCCATCCATTCTGGCCGCCGGCATGACCGCCGCCGATAGTCACCTCTCGCTGGATCGTGTAGCGACCGATCTTCACCTCGATCCAGGATCCGAAGCCATCGACGTTGGGCCCAGGTTGGCCGAGTTGCACGCCAATCCAATTACCCATGGGTTCGGGTTGGCTGTTGTCCCCGAATCCGACATTCCTCCAAATCTTGACGTTCTCTCGCCTGTTGACCACAACCAGATCCAGCATGCCGTCGAGGTTGAGGTCGGTCAGGGCGGCTCCGCGGGCGCGGGCAAAGCTCAAGATACCGGCATCTTCGGCGCTCTCGACAAAGGTGCCGTCCGCCTGGCCAAGGAGGAGGTTGCTCGGGTCCTCGGCTGCGTAGTCGGTCATCGCTTCGACGTTGCCCTTGCTGACGAAGAGGTCTATCAGGCCGTCGTTGTTGACGTCTTGAAACTCCGGGTGCCAGGCGGTGGAGGGACGGATCACATCGCCGGCAAACGGTCGATGGGCGGTGACCCCGCGCGCGAAGGCGATGTCGCTGTAGTTGGGCTGGGCGGAGCCATCAGCCAGAGTCTGGAGCTTGTTGTCCCCCTGGCTGGTCAGATACACCTCGGGGAGGCCGTCACCGGTGAGGTCGTAACTCGCGATGCCCATGCCCCAGATCTGCATGCTCTGCCAGCCCTCATCCTGGGTGTACAGGCGAGGGGCCTCGTCGACAGCAATACGCCAGAGCTGTTCCTCACCGTCCCGGTAATAGTGCCGGTCGTTGGTAAGTCGCAGATCGGCGCGCCCGGTTCGGTCCCAATCGCTGAAGAGGGCCGAGAGCGTGCACCAACCTGGCGTCAGTGCGATTGGATCTCCGTATCCGTTGGTCCCAACCGGCCTGAAGAGAAAGTTGTCCGAGCAAGTTCCGGTTTGCCGGCCCGCCTCGGTCAACGCCACGTAGTTGCCGAAGGCCAGTGTCGGCAACGGGGCCGACCCTTCCCACTTGGCGCTGAAAGCAACCGTCCACTCATCTCCGCCGTCGATTCCCCAGGCTTCGTTCGCCCGCTCGAATCGACAACCGCCCAGGCCCCGGAGAACCACATTCTCGCCCAGGCGCAGAACTGCGAGGTCGACGTCCCCGTCGCTATCGATGTCCAGCGGGTAGGCCCCGGTCACTTGAGTCAGGTCGGTGGTCGCGCTGGCTATCCGGGTGAATCGCAACTCTCCCCCGATCGGGCTTTCGTTGCCGAAAAGGGCTGCCGGATCGGTCCCTCCGGCGAAATAGAGATCCGGACGCCCGTCTTCATTGCAGTCGAAAACGGCCACGCCTCCGCCGACGAAGAACGTGAACTCACCGTCGTATACGTGGTCGACGCCGGCGTTTACTGTCTCCTCCACGAAGTGGGGCGGAGCCATGGCGGTAGTAGGTATGCCTTGTCTAGCGAAGCTCACTCCTCCCAGAAGGAGCGCAGCGGTCACTAGCGATCCGGCCAGCAGTCCCGCCGCCAGCCAGCCCGTTCCGGCGGCGCCGCGCTCAGTCCTGGCCACCATGTTCCCCGATCATATGATGCCCGGAATGAATCATTCTCCGGTTCGTTGGGGTGTGGTCGGTTGCGCCGACATCGCCATTCGCAAGGTCATTCCGGGCATGCAGGGCTCGGCGATGAGCCGGGTGGAAGCCATCGCCTCCCGGTTTGAAGACAAGGCGGCCGCGACTGCCAGGAGTCTGGGGATTGCCAAGTCGTACGGTTCCTACGAGGCCCTCCTGGCCGATCCTGACATCGAGGCGGTCTACATACCGCTGCCCAACCACCTTCATGCCGAGTGGACGATGGCGGCGGCCGCAGCCGGCAAACACGTGCTTTGCGAAAAGCCGCTGGCGCCGAGCAGCGCCGATGCCCGCAGGATGATCGACTTTTGCGAGCAGGCCGGAGTCAAGTTGATGGAGGGGTTCATGTACCGGCTCCACCCGTTGTGGAAGAAGGTCCGAGCGATGGTGGCCGAAGGATCGGTCGGTGAACTCCTCGCGATTCAGTCTTTCTTCTCGTACCGCAACGTCGATCCGACCGACATCCGCAACATCGCCGCCTTCGGGGGAGGAGCCTTGATGGACATCGGGTGCTATCCGGTCAACGTAGCCCGCATGTTGTTCGAGGCTGAACCCATCGAGGTCAAGGCCTCCATCCGACGAGACCAAGCCTTTGGCACGGATGTTGTCACCTCGGTCATCCTCGACTTCGGTGGACGCCACGCCACCTTCACCTGCTCCACCCAGCTCGAGGATGATCAGAGGGTCCATCTGGTGGGGACGGCCGGGCGAATGCTGGTCGAGATCCCATTCAACATCCCGCCCGCTCTCGCCACCAGGATTCTCCTCTTCTCCGGCGGGGATCCGCCTGCATCGCCGGGGATGACGATCCACGAGGTCGAAGCCGGCGACCAGTACGGCATCCAGGCCGACGCCTTCTCGCAGTCCATACGCGATGGCGGCCCGGTGCCGACCGAGCCTGGGGACGCTGTCGCCAACCTCGAGGTGATGGAGCGGATCGTCGCCGACGCCGGCGTCTAGTGCTGTCCAAAACGGTTATACGGGTCAGGCACGAGCCGGTGAGCCGGCCGACTGTCGCCCCTTCATCGCCAGGCCGCCGACGCCGGCCGGATCTGCCATAACGCCTGATAGTGCCAGTTCCGCCGCTCCGATCAGTGGGGCGTCGAAGCCGAGGCCGCTGGCGACGATGCTCGCCATCTGACCGGGGGCCTCGAGCGCCCTGAGGCGGGCGCTCTCGACGACCGCCGCCTGGAGGTGGGGGAACAGGCGTTGATAGAAACCACCCAGGACCACGAGTTCCGGATTGAAGATGTTGACGAGATTGCCGATCCCAAGCCCGAGCCACCTCCCGATTTCAACGATGGCGGCGATCGTGACCAGGTCACCCTCGGCCGCCCGGGCCACCACGGTGTCGAGGACCGCGAGACCGGTGACGTTGGCCGGCAGCCGGGCGTGTCTGGCGAGGGCTGCCTCACCGGCCTCGGTCTCCCAGCAGCCGCTGGCTCCGCAACGGCACTTTCCTCCCTCCGGGTTGATCAACATGTGGCCGGCTTCACCCGCATAGCCGGCGGCGCCCAGCAGGGGATCGCCATCGAGGATCACCCCGGTCCCGATTCCGACCTCGCCGTGAACGTAGATCAAGTGACCCACACCGAAGCCCACACCGCGGCGCTGTTCGGCCAGGGCGCCGAGATCGGCGTCGTTGGCGACCTGCACGTGGCCCGCCAGATCGAGTTCGGCGGCGAGCATGGCGCCGAGAGGAACATTGCGCCACCCGAGGTTCGGGGCGATGTGAACGAAGCCGTCCGATCGGCGAGCGACGCCGACGATCGCAGCGCTGACTCCCACCAGCACGTGTTTGGCAGGCAGTGAATCGAGCAGAGGCCCGGCCAGCTTGGCGACGTCCTTGACGGTCTCCTGGGGAGAGAAGCGGCCCCGCGGTCGGGCAACTCTGATCCTGTTGTAGATGTGGCCGCCCAGGCCGATCGTCGCCACGGCGACCGAGTCGACTGCGAGGTCAACCGCCAGAACAACCGCACCCTGAGGCCTGGTGGTGACCATGGGGGAGGGTCGACCGGGTCCTGCGTTGATCAGTCCGGGCCCCTCGTCGACCAGGCCCAGGCTCGTCAATTGACCGATCAGGCCGGCGATGGTGGAGCGGTTGAGGCCTGTGGCGGTCGTCAACTCGGAGCGAGAAACGGCTCCGAAGAGGTGGAGTCGCTCCAGCACGACACCAAGGTTGTGTCGTCTGAGTTCTTCGGTTGCCAGGCCCAGACTCCGATTGCGTGAGTCCCGGCTGACGGCGATTTCGGTGGGATCCATGGCTGCCGCGAGATCTTTTGTTGGAGAGCCCACTATATAGGGTCGGCTTGCAGGCCCCCCGGGGCCGGTTAAACGCTCTGGCCATCAGATCGAGCCCCGCGCCGGGAATCTTTCGGTTGCCGGAAAGTTATCTGACGGATTTGTTGCGGCGCCAAACATATCTCGGTTATTCTCAGCCGACAGGCCACTCATCCTTCGTATGCCGCTAATCCTTCAGGTATGAACGAGCAACACTGAGGACCAAAGGAAGTTGCATGCGACGGACCTGGTGGTGGCGGGCATCCGGCCCCGTTCCGCAGGGATTGGCTACAGTTCGCGGGTCTCGTTTTGAGACGAAATTGAAATAATGCAAGGAAGGAACATAAAGATGTTCAAACGCCGAAATCTGGCGCTACTGGCAGTGATTGCGATGATGATCGCTGCCTGTGGAGGCGATGGAGCGGACACCACAACCGCCACCACCGAAGCCACTGGGACCACCGCCGCGACCACTACCGAGGCACCGACCGAAACGACTGCACCCGCCGAGGAAGGATGCGTCGTGGGCATGTCGTGGAACAACTACAACGAAGAGAGATGGGCCAAGCACGATGAGCCCGCAATTATGGCCGCCCTCGAGGCCGGCGGCTGCGAGTACATTCAGGCAGATGCCGGGTCATCCGAGGAGCAGCAGATCACTGACGTGGAGAACCTGATCGCCGATGGTGCGAACGTCGTCATCATCCTGGCTCAGAACACCCAGGCGATCCTCCCCGCGGTTCAAAGCGCAACTGACCAGGGAATCCCGGTCATTGCCTACGACCGCCTCATCGAGGATGCGAACACCTTCTACGTCAGCTTCGACAACGTCCTCGTGGGACAGCTGATGGCCGAGGTCGTCTTCGATTTGGTGCCGACCGGGAACTACTTCATCGTCAAGGGCAACGGCTCCGACGCCAACTCCGACTTCCTTCGGGCAGGAATCGAGGCGGTTATCGGTGCAGCTGTCACAGCCGGTGACATCACCATCCTCGAAGAGGACTACACCGACAACTGGGATCCCCTGCTCGCTCAGACCACGGTCGAGCAGTGGCTGACCCAGCACAGCAACGACGTGCAGGCCGTGGTGTCCGAGAACGACGGAATGGCCACCGGGGCAGCCGCCGCCCTCGAGGCCCAGGGCCTCCTCGGCACGGTGGTGTTGTCGGGCCAGGACGCCGACGTCGCCGCCCTCCAGCGGGTGGCGGCCGGAGCACAGTCGGTGTCGGTGTGGAAGGACGCCCGCGCCTTGGGTACCGCTGCCGGAGAGGCCGCTGTGCAGTTGGCCGGGGGCGCCTCCCTTGCCGAGGTCGAGGGAACGACTGAGTTCACCTACACGAACAAGGAGTCCGGAGCAGAGACGATTCTGACCAGCATTCTGCTCACCCCGATCGCGATCACCCAGGAGAACCTCCAGGAGGTGGTCGACGCGAACTGGATCACGGCCGAGGACCTCTGCTCAACCGGGGGGACTGTCGGTCCGTGCGCCGGCTGACCAATCACTGAGGCGAAGTCGATGATGCATGGCGCCCCCGGCTTTCGGGGGCGCCATGCGCTCTTCTCGCGTAGTGTGGTGACTTCATGAGCGTGGTCGAGACTGCCCTCACCCAGTTAGACACTCCAGATGAACCGGCCCCGCGCAGGTCATTTGGATCCTTCATGCGGGACAATGAAATCGACACCCGCATGGTGGGGATGATCGGTGTCCTCCTCGCGATCTGGGTCATCTTTCACGTCATCTCGGGTGGAACGTTCATCACTCCCCGGAACCTTTGGAACCTCTCCGTGCAGACCTCCTCGGTGGGGATCATGGCTACCGGAATGGTGCTCGTCATCGTCTCCCGGAACATCGACCTCTCGGTTGGTTCCATGGTCGGCGTCGTCGGCATGGTCATGGCCATGCTGCAGACAGAGTGG
>JANMST010000314.1:0-19962 GCA_031389635.1 Acidimicrobiia bacterium
TGCAGGCAGCCGTGGCGAGCCAACTCGACCGCTTCAGCCATACATGCTTCATGGTCACTCCCTATGAGCCGGCGGTCGCGCTTGCCGAGAAGCTCAACCGTCTTGCCCCCGGCCCGACCTCGAAAAAGACAGCCTTCTTCAACTCGGGGGCCGAGGCCGTCGAAAACGCGGTCAAAGGCGCTCGCTCGTACACCGGGCGGCCCGGTGTCATCGCCTTCTCAGGCAGCTTCCACGGGAGGACCCTCCTGGCGCTGGCTCTCACCGGCAAGGTGCACCCCTACAAAGCCGGTTTCGGACCATTTCCGGCCGACGTCCATCATGCCCCCTATCCCTATCCCTATCGGGGGGTCAGCACCGCCGACGCGATGGCAGGAATCGAGAAGATCTTTAAGGACGACATGGAGCCCGATCGGGTGGCTGCGATCGTGGTCGAACCGGTGCTGGGTGAGGGCGGGTACATACCGGCACCGTTCGACTTCATGCGAGAATTGCGTGAGCTCTGCGTTCGGCACGGGATCGTCCTGGTGGCCGACGAGATTCAGACCGGCTTCGGACGGACCGGGCGTTGGTTCGCCGTTGAGCACGCCGACATCGAACCCGACCTGGTGACGATGGCGAAGTCGCTGGGAGGCGGATTCCCGATCTCGGCACTCACAGGGAAAGCCGAGATCATGGACGCTCCAGGACCCGGGGGCCTCGGTGGAACCTATGGAGCCTCACCGATTTCCTGTGCAGCTGCCCTGGCCGTGATCGACGTGATCGAGGAGGAAGGCTTGATCGATCGGGCCCAATCGATCGGTGGCCATGTAGTGAAGGTCATCGAAGGCCTCTCCGAGACCGATCCCCGGATCGGTGAGGTAAGGGGCCTGGGAGCCATGGTCGGCATCGAGATGGTGAAGGACGGCGATGGCCGCGAACCGGACCCCGACCGGACGAAGGCCATAACCAACGCAGCTCTCGAGGAGGGACTGATCCTCCTCTCCTGCGGCACTTACGGAAACGTGCTCCGGGTGATGGTGCCTCTCACCGCCAGCGACGACATCGTCGATGAGGGCCTGGAGGCCCTCGGTCGGGCCATGGCCCAGGTTTGAGCCCGTATCGGGCCGTCACTTGACACCCCGGAAGGTCGATGTGGTTAACTCAGTTGACCAGAGCCAATAGGAGGAATCTTGGGCTTGATCTGGTTTCTGATCGTCGGGTTCGTCGCTGGCTTGTTGGCCAGAGCCGTTGTTCCCGGTCGAGACACCATGGGCATCATGCAGACCATCGTCCTGGGGATCGTCGGGAGCTTCATCGGTGGAGTGATCGCAGTCCTTTTCACGGGCCGAGAATTCGGCGACTACTCGAACAGCGGCCTCATCGGGTCGATCATCGGCGCCATCGTGGCGCTTCTGATCTATCGCCAGATGAAGAAGACGTAGGGAGGCAGACCTACCGACGACTCGTCGCCGCGTCGGTCAACCGGCGGCGGCGACCGTCGTGCAGGGTTCCTGTTCCGGGAACAGTGGTCGCACCTTGATCGAGTATTCGGTGCCGCCGTCGTCCCAGGTAGTTACCTGGTTTGCCCCTGTCAACAGCCCCAGAAGCGCCTGGGCCTCTTCGCCCTTGTATGAGGCGCAGCGCCAGCCGAACCCGATATCGGTCATCTCGTCGAAACCGACGTCGAGCGGCCACGGCTGGACATTGGCAAAGTCGGGCTCGGCGGGGAATTGGGGAACGCCTGCCAGCACCTCAAGGGCTTCCCATTCGTAGGCCGCACCGGGCTGACTGAAACCGATCTGGCTCAAGTGCTCGACGAGGTTGGCGAGGATCGGGACCCTGGCGTCGCTCACCTGGCTGCCAATTCCCAGGGCATAGACCGAGAAGGTGTGTTGCCCGTCCTGGTTGTAGAACGTGGTGATGGTGGTCGACGCGTCCGCCACCATGTTGGCGGCTTCGTTGTTGACCTCGGACTCGATCTCGGCGAACCCGAGCGCGTCGAGTTCCTCGAGCACGAAAAGGATGTCTTCTTCACCCAGTTGGATGCTCTGGTAATTTGGCAGCAAAGGCTGGGGGAAGATCTCGATCTGCGGCCCGGAGACGATCAGCGTGCCGTCGCGGAGAAGGACCATGCGGGGACCCTGACCGACAATGAACTCGATCGGCACGAATCCGCCCTCGTCCTTGACGAGCAGCAGAACCGAAGCAGGGTCGTCGGTGAGCTTGAGGGTGTCCGCCAACCGGGGTTCGCCACAGGCGGTCAGGACCAGGGCGGCGACCGTCAAACCAATCAGTGTCTTGCGCATGATCCTTTGACGGTCGATCCCGCTGCTTCGGTTCCGCACGTGCCCTATTTGGCCTCGTAGTCGGCCAGGCCGGCGTCGATGAGGTCGATCGCCCAATCAAGTTCCTCCCGGGTCGTCACCAGCGCCGGTATGAAGCGGATGATGTTCCCGTCGGGCCCGCAGTCGATGATGATCAGATCACGCTCCAGGCAGTAGCGCTGCAGGTGGACGAAGGCGTCCGGATCCTGAACCCGGTTCTCGGGGTCCTTCACCAGTTCGACTCCGATCATCAGGCCGAGTCCCCGCACATCACCGACGGTGGGATGGTCGGTCTGGATCTTGGCGAGACGCTCGAAAGCACGAAGAGAGAGTTCGCGGGCGTGCGGGAGCAGGGCACCCATCGTGTCCATGACGGCCACGGCCGCAGCGCATGCCACCGGGTTGCCCCCGAAAGTAGTTCCATGTGATCCCTTGGGCCAGGCGTCGATCATCTCGGCCGAGGCCCCGTACGCCGACAGGGGCAGCCCGTTGGCGATGCCTTTGCCGAGAGCGATCACGTCCGGTTTGGCGGCATAGTGATCCGACGCCATCCATTCGGCGGTGCGGCCGAATCCGGTCTGGACTTCGTCGTAGATGACTTTGATGCCATGGCGGTCGGCCAATGCCCGCAACTCGTCGAGGAACCTGGCAGGGGCCGGGTAGTAGCCCCCTTCACCCTGAACCGGCTCGATCAGGAAGGCGGCGATGTTGTGCGGGCTTACCTCATGGCGGAACATCATCTCGAGGTCCCAGAGGCAATAGTCGATAGCCTGCTCCTCGGTCATCCCCCAGCGGTAACCGTGGGGAAACGGTGCCACGAACACGGAGCCGAGCACCGGGTGGTAGCCGTCGCGGTATTTGGCATTGGAGGTCGTATAGCTGACCGAGCCCATCGTGCGGCCATGGAATGCGCCCCTGAAGACGACCAGGCCCTGGCGGCCGGTGACCTTCTTGGTGAGCTTGACGGCGCCCTCGACGGCCTCCGCCCCCGAGTTGGCGAAGGCGAACTTCTCGATGGCCGGAGGGGTGATCTTGACGAGGCCCTCAGCCGCCTCGACCAAGGTGTCGTAGCGGAAGATGCACCCGGAGTGGAAGAACCGATCGATCTGCGCGTGGGCAGCGGCGACGACCGCCGGGTGATTGTGTCCCAGGTTGGTGACAGCCGTTCCACAGGCGAAGTCGGCATATTTGCGGCCATCCGAAGTGTGAACCCAGATTCCCTGGGCCCTTTCGGCGATGACATCGGTGTCAAAGCCGATCACCGGGGCGATGACGTCGAGGTGACGCTTGATCAAGTCAGACATTGGGAGCTCCTACGTACGAGAGAAAACAACGCGGCGGCGGAAGGACCGGCGTTATTACGGAGCGGCGAAAAGGTTCGCCCGCTCGCTGCGAGGAATGGAGCGCATAAGTCCATTCTACCCGCCCGACCCGGGTGTCCCAGGGCCTGGATTGGGGGCGTCAAGCCGCAAGCCACAAGCCAGAAGCCACAAGCCACAAGCCGCAAGCCACAAGCCAGAAGCCGCAAGCCACAAGCCAGAAGCCGTTCATTGGTTGCGTCGTGAGTTCCGCGGGTCTTCTGCCTTGCTTGAGACTTGAGGCTTGAGGCTTGCGGCCCCCACTTGAAGCGGCGGGCAAACCCGACCCCCGCCTTCTACACTCCCCGCTTGGCGAGCTCTTTCGCCTCACTTGCCGACCTGGTGCCCATGCCGCCAGGCGACTGCGTAAGTAAAGGTGGCCCCTTGCCATCGAGAGCGGTAAGTCGTCCGAACGTGACGCGCACCCGTATCAGAGGCGTGGGCTCATCATGCCGGGTGGCGCGTCCGTGGAGACAATATGACTACTCAGAAGAAACTCAAGGCCTCGGTCCGCGCTCGGATGGACCAGACCGGTGAGAGCTACATGGTGGCGCGCCGCCACATCCTCAACCGGCTTCCGTCGGAGCAGTACGTGCTCCGGGGCGGGATCCACCCGGACACGTCGTCCCTCGCCAGCGCCCTGGCCAATCGAGGGATCAACAATCCGACCAACAGCCTCCCACTCTCCGAGGCCATGATCCTCGGGGTGGGTGGGGGCCTTGGGGCGGGCTACATCCTGTGGCAGTTTGAAAAGTACGACCACGCAGTGGTGACCACCGGATTCCGCAACAACTCGCAGTATCCAGACCGGTGGTTCCGCAAGACCTGCGGGCGCCTCGGGGTGCCGGTTGAGATCCATGAGACCTCCGGCGAGAAACGCGCCGCGGGCTACCTCCAGGATGCACTGGCTTCCGGCCTCCCGGCCATCGCCTACATCTCCGTCGCCGACCTTCCTTACTGGCACCTGCCGTCGGAAGAATCGGGTATGTGGGGCTACACCATCGTCGTCTACGGTCGGCAATCTGATCGGTACCTGATTGATGACCGGAACCTCAAGCCGCTCTCGCTGCCAGGTCAGGACCTGTCGGCCTCCCGGGGCCGCATTTCCTCATACAAGAACCGGCTGCTCGTCGTCGACCCGGCCGCGGTCGAGCTCGACAACGACGCTCTCCTGAAGGCGGTCGAGTCCGGCTTGGCCGACCAGGTCGAGCACCTGTCGTCCAAGTCGGATTCGTTCTCGCTCCCGGCTATCGCCAAATGGGCTCGGATGCTCACCGATGAGCGCAATTCCAAGGGCTGGGGCCAGGTATTCGTCGATGGCCACGGACTCGTCGAGGCGCTGGTGTCGGCCCACGAGGGCGTGAACGAGGTGGGCATGCTGGGAGGCAACCTGCGTTCGTTGTATGCCGACTTCCTCAAGGAGGCGGGCAAGATCACCGGGCGGTCCCTCGGAGAGGCCGAGCGGGCTTATCGCAAGGCCGCAACGTCGTGGGAAGAGTTTGCCTCTGTCTGCCTCGAGGTCCCGCTCGTCAACGAGATCGTCGATCTCGACCGACAACGGCGCAACGCGATACGCCAAGGCGACCAGGGCTGGGATGAGGCGAAGGCTGCCGGGCTCCGTAGCGGCCGTCTGAGGAAGTCGGATGCCGACCTGGGTGACGGGGAGAGAAGGAAACTCTTCGGGCGGATGGCGGAGGCGCTTCGCATCGTCCATGGCAACGAAGTGAATGCCCTCGAAGCCCTGATCGGCGCGGTGGGCTAACCGTTCGCGGGGGCGATTTTCCCGATGACGAGGGCGTCGTGGCCGCAGAGTTCGATCAAGCCATTCGCGTCATCCGGTGCGGTGACGAGACAAAACCCGATTCCCATATTCAACACGCCACGCATCTCGCCTGCGGGGATGTCGCCCCACTCGGCCAGCTGCTGAAAGATCCGGGGTGGTTGCCAGGCAGCAAAGTCGATCAGGGCCTGGCAACCCTCCGGGATCACCCGGGTCAGATTGGCGAGCAGCCCACCACCAGTGATGTGGGCGGAGGCGTGGACCGTGCCGGTGGCGACGGCTCGCAATACTGCCGGCGAATAAATCACGGAAGGCTCCATCAGCCAGTCGATGAGTGGTCGGCCCTCGACGACCTCCTGGAGATCTCTGTCGCCGATGACTGCCCGAACCAGTGAGAACCCGTTGGATCGGAGGTTGGGAGATCGAAGTCCGATCACCACGTCGCCAGCCTCGACCCGGTGCGACCCGAGCTCGGCGCCCTTCTCGACCACACCGAGAGCTGTGGCGGCAAGATCAACCTGATCCGGTTCCATGACTCCGGGGTGCTCGGCGGTCTCTCCGCCGAGGAGAGCGCAGCCTGCCAGTGAGCACGCGGCCGCAATCGAGGCGACGATTGACGTATCGCGTCGGGGGTCGAGGGCGCCCACCGCCATGTAGTCGACCAGCCCGAGGGGAGTGGCACCGGCCGCAGCGAGATCGTCGACCACCATTGCCACCAGGTCGAACCCCACCCCCTCCCAGCGGTTGCTTCGGCGGGCCAATTCGAGTTTGGTTCCAACTCCGTCGGTGGTGAGCATCAAGACCGGTTCGATGTAGCCCGCAGGCAGGGTCAGCCCGGCCGCGAAACCGCCGAAGCCGCCGACTACTCGATCGTTCCAGGTTGCGGTCACCACAGATGCGATCGAGGCCACATGCCGGTCGGCGCCTTCGAGATCGACCCCGGCTCTCCGGTAGGTAGTCACCAGGCGGTCATCCGCCCGGAGTGTTGAGAGCTTCAGCCTTTTCGAGGGAGCTCTTGCCGGCGGCACCGCTGATATCGGTTGGGTACTCACCGGATAGGCAGGCGTTGCAGAAACCCCCGTCCTCGACCCCGGTGGCCGACCTCAGGCCGGTCAACGAGAGATAGCCCAGGGAGTCGGCTCCGACGTGCTGTCGGATCTCGTCGACGTCCATCTGAGCTGCGATGAGAGTGGAGCGATCGGAGGTGTCCATCCCGTAGTAGCAGGGCCACCGGTAGGGCGGAGAAGAGATTCGAAGGTGGACTTCGGCGGCGCCGCACTCACGGACGAGTTGGACAAGTTGACGGGTCGTCGAGCCGCGGACAATCGAGTCGTCGATCAGCACCACCCGCCGCCCCTTGATTGTCGAAGCGATCGGGTTGAGTTTGAGACGGACCCCGCGGTCGCGCATCAACTGGCTCGGTTCGATGAAGGTCCGACCTACATAGCGGTTCTTGACCAGACCGTCGGTGTAGGGGATCCCTGATTCGAGAGCGAAGCCCTGCGCCGCCGGAATACCGGACTCCGGGACCGGAACCACGACATCGGCCTGCACGGGATGCTCGATGGCGAGGCGACGGCCCATCTCGTGCCGGGCGGCATGGATGTTCTGCCCGTAGAGCTGGGAGTCGGGCCGGGCAAAGTAGACGAACTCGAAGATGCAAAGTTTGGGGTCGGTCGTTTTGAACGGAAAGACCGACCGCAGGCCGGTGGCGTCGATGACCACCATCTCTCCCGGGGCGATCTCCCTGACGAAGCGGGCCCCGAGGATGTCGAGCCCGGCCGATTCCGAGGAGATCACCCATCCGTTGTCGGCCAGCCGGCCGATGCAAAGCGGCCGGAATCCGTTGGGGTCGCGGACCCCGATCAGCCTTCCCTGGTCCATCAGAGTCAATGAGAAGGCACCTTCGAAGGAAGGCAGGACGTCCACCAGGGCCCTCTCCAGGCCCTTCTCGTCGGAACGCTCGTCCTCGACCGCCCGGGCGATGGCCTCGATCATCAACTCGGAATCGGTGGTGCCCCGGGTGTGGTCGTTCGCTCCGGCCAGGTCGACTGCATTGGTCAGGTTCCCGTTGTGGGCAAGGACGATCGAGGTGGCTCCGATCTGGCGGTGGACCGGCTGGGCGTTTTCCCAACAATTGGAACCGGTGGTCGAGTAGCGGGTGTGTCCGATGCCGATGTGACCGTCGAGTCCCGCCAGCGAGCGCTCGTCGAAGACCTGGGCAACCAGGCCCATGTCCTTGAAGACTGTGACGGTCTCACCATCAGAGGTGGCGATGCCGGCCGATTCCTGTCCTCGATGCTGAAGGGCAAAAAGACCGAAGTAGATGAGCTGGGAAACCCTCTGCCCCGGTGCGTAGATCCCAAAAACGCCGCAGGCTTCACCGGGGCGGTCCATATCGACCGTATGGGGGGCACCACTCACCGGGTCATGGTACCGGTGTCGTCGGCGTCCTTTGTTCCAGGCCGGGACGTGGCGGGACCATTACGATTCCGGCCCTCACGAGGTTCATGAAAATGCAAAGAATGCGTTTGTTGGGACCTGTCGGGTTCGTCGTGATGGCGTTGGTTGTCGCTGCCTGTGGTGGCGACAGCACCGATACCACCACCGCGGGCGGGGCAGGATGCGGAGTCGACGAACTCGAGTTGGTTCAGCCCGGAGTACTGACCGTCGCTACCGGGGAGCCGGCTTTCCCGCCGTGGGTGATCGATGACGATCCCACCAATCAAGAGGGCTTCGAGGCTGCCGTCGCGTATGCAGTGGCAACCCAACTCGGCTTCACGCCCGAGCAGGTCACCTGGGTCCGGACCGGCTTCGACGAAGCGGTTGCGCCCGGACCGAAGGATTTCGACTTCAACCTGCAGCAGTATTCGATCACTGCCGAGCGCGACGAGGTAGTGGACTTCAGCATCCCCTACTACGTCACCGACCAGGCTCTGGTCGCGTTCGCAGATTCACCCGTGACTTCGGCCAGCACTGTGGCCGATCTCAAGGGCTTCACGCTCGGGGCCCAGATCGGAACCACGAGCCTCGACTACATCGAAGAGGTCATCCAACCGGACACGGCACCCCCCGTTTACGACACCAACTCCGATGCCAAATCGGCGTTGGACGCCGGGCAGGTGGATGCCCTGGTCTTCGACCTCCCCACCGCCTTTTTCATAACCGCTGTGGAGATGCCAGACACGACCATCGTTGGAGTACTGGAAGCATCCGAGGCCCAGGCGGATCGATTCGGGTTGCTGTTTGCTGACGGAAGCCCGCTGGTCGACTGCGTCAATGGAGCCCTTGAGGCCCTCGAGGCCGACGGGACGCTCGATGCCCTGGCCGAGCAGTGGTTGGCCTCGGAGGGCGAGATCAAGACGATCACGCGCTGAATTGATATCCGACCGGCCAACCGGCCTCCTTCCTTCCTGGCGGCGAAACGCCAGAAAGGAAGGGGCACGGGTGGTCCTCATTTCCACCCTTTCGACCGTTGTCTTTGTCGGTGTCGCGGTCTGGGCCGTTTTGTCGTCGGAAACGTGGCCGAGAGTTCGCGAACAATTTTTCAGCGCTCGCCATTTCCAGGAGGTGTGGCCGGCGGTATTGAGTGGCTTTTGGCTCGACGTGCAGATGTTCGTCGTGGCCGAGGTGTTGATTTTGGCCGCCGCCCTGATCGTGGCCGCCGCGAGGTCTCTGCGGGGGCCGGTCTTCTTCCCGATCCGGACCCTGGCGGTCGTGTACGTGGATCTGGTTCGAGGAATCCCCCTCCTGTTGATGATCCTGGTACTTGGCTTCGGGATTCCTGCCCTCGATATTCCGGGAGTTCCTCGATCCGCTCTGTTCTGGGGCGTCACCGCTCTCGTCATCAGCTACACCGCGTATACCGCCGAGATCTATCGAGCCGGGATCGAGTCGGTCCACGAGAGCCAGCGAATGTCGGCCCAATCGCTCGGTCTGACTCAGGTCCAATCCCTTCGGCACGTGCTGGTGCCACAGGCAGTTCGCAACGTGGTCCCGGCGCTTCTCAGCAGCTTCGTCAGCTTGCAGAAGGATGTCGCACTGGTCTTTGTGCTCGGCGTCCGAGAAGGTGTGAGGGAAGCCCAGATCTACAACGCCCGGACCTTCAACTACACGGGCTACATCGCCGCCACCCTGTTGTTCCTGGCAGTCAGCATTCCGGTCGCTCGCTTCACCGACTGGTACGGCCAGCGAGTCCGGCGGCGACGTCAGGCGATGAGCTCATGACGGAGCCGCACAGCCGCCTGCGCATCGTCGGGCTCTCCAAGACGTTTGGAGATCTGCCAGTGCTCGCTGATGTGAACCTGGAGTTGCGGGCCCATGAGGTGGTCTGTCTGATCGGTGCCTCGGGGTCGGGAAAATCGACCTTGCTCAAAGCCGTGAACCTTCTCGTGCCGATCGACCAGGGTGAGATCTTCCTCGACTATCTGGCGATCACGAGCCCCGAGGTGGATGCCAACCAGGTGCGATCCCGGATGGGCATCGTCTTCCAGTCCTTCAATCTGTTTCCGCATCTCACGATCCTCGACAACATCACTCTTGCTCCGCGGAAAGTGTTGAAGCTCGACCGGGCTGCCGCCGAAGGCCGGGCGGTGGAACTGCTCGGACGTTTTGACCTTCTCGACAAGGTCAAGGATTACCCGGATCGACTCTCGGGCGGCCAGCAGCAGCGGGTCGCCATCATTCGCTCGCTGGCCATGCAGCCCGAGTTGATGCTCCTCGACGAGGTGACTTCGGCCCTCGACCCGGTGCTGGTGGGCGAGGTTCTTGAGTGCATTCGGGAACTCAAAGGTCAGGGCATGACCATGCTCATCGCTACCCACGAGATGGGCTTCGCCCGTAATACCGCCGACCGGGTTGCGTTCCTGCACGGTGGAACTGTCTGGGAACAAGGCAAGCCCCAGCGAGTTCTGGGCGAACCCGAGCGCCCCGAAACCCAAGACTTCCTCGGCCGAATAATCCAAGCCGGCCGTCTGTAAGAAGCCTCAAGCCTCAAGCACAGGCAGCTTCGACAACTCGGTTGAGCGCTGGGTCACGAGGCTCACGGCAGCTGCCACCAGGGTTATGAATCCGGCGATCACGAACACGCTTCGGAGACCAAACGCGGCCGCCGCCACCCCAGACAAGGCCATCGACGCCACTTGCGCGGTCGTCGATACCGTGTTCAGGCTCGAGCTCACCCGTCCCAAGGCTTCCTGAGGGACTTCGGTTTGGACGATCGTCGAGATCGCGGCCTGGGTCGGCGTCACGAACCAGCCGACCGCGAAAAGCAAGCCGATCAGGTGCCAGACACTCTGCGCCAGGCTCATCGCTGCCACGACGATCGCCACTCCTGTCAATCCGACGACCAGCAATCGTCCCGGGCGGATCCGCCTGGCGGCGACGGCGACCAACCCTCCTGCGAGGACCATTGATGTCACCTGAGCTGCTTCGAGCAAGCCAAACCAGGTCTCGGGCACTGCGAGCTCGTCGACTATGAACGGAACCAGCAGCACATTGACGGCACCTAGACCGAGCATCACCACACCTGCGGTGACGACCACGGTTCGCAACATCGGCGATGACACGATGAAGCGGATCCCGGTCTTGAGCTCGCTCCACATCCCGCTCGCCCGGTTCCCGGTGGCGGCCCCGACCGGCACTCTTTCAATCGCAATTCGTGTCACCAAAGCGGCCGAGACGGCGAAGGTCGCCGCATCCACCACGAAAGCCGGGGCCAACGTGTCGAAGACACCGGCGATCACACCTGCGGTGGCCGTCCCGGCAACGCCCACGATGATCATCGTGCTCTGGAAGAAGGAGTTGGCGGCGAGCAGATTCTCCGTACCCACGATCTGGGGAACCACCGACGACCGGGCTGGATTGTCGAGCGTGCCGATGGAAGCCTGGACAAAGGCGACGACATACAGAAGCCACATGCGGTCGGGCGAGCTGACGGCCAGGAATCCGAGTACCAGGAACGCCCTGGTCAAGTCGGAAGCGATCATCACGCGTTTGCGATCCCAGCGATCGACCAGGACGCCGGCAAACAGCCCGAACAGAAGTTGGGGGAGAGCGACAGCCACGGCGGTGGTCGCGACGGCGGCCGTTGATCCCGTCAGACGCTGAGCCGTGATCAGAAGGGCGAGGTTGGTGAGCGCGTCTCCAAAGCTCGAAATGACATGGGAGAGCCAGAGCTTTCGGAAGTTGCCGATGGCGAGCAGGCGTTTCATCGGGTGCGGTCCCAACGTGGGTGGATGAGGCTCACGGCAGACACCGGGATCGTGCCGGGCCGATCAACCGTTGGATCGGTGTCGTACCGGCCGAGGATCCCTTCGATCTCGTTGATGACTTCGTCCAACTCGTCGGGGGTTAGATCCATGAGACCGCGAGAGATCAGAACGCGTTTCTTGCCCGAGCTCTTGGTGAGGCTGAACGCGCCCTTCTCGAGGGACCGAACGAAGTCGGCCCGGGCCGGTCCGAGGACCACCGTCAGCAACGCCGAGCCCATCGCCGACTCCGAGAGGGAGTGGATCAGTTGCTTGGACGGCCGGTACGAGCGGGCGCTGGTCTGGTAGTGGCTCTCGGTCACCGGGCCTACTTGTTTGGTCTTGACTACCCGGAGCAATCCGTTTTCGCTGAGTCGTTTGACATGGTGATAGAGGCGGGTTCGTGGCACCCGAAGCGTCTCCGCCATCTGAGTGACGGTCCTGGGCCTGACGCACAACTCGAGGATCGCCAGTCGCCCATCGTCCCCCAGAAGCTCGACCTGCTCCCAGGTATTCAAAAGCATGACCTTGCGCATGACAAGAAATCATATTCAAATCAGTTGAATGGGTCAAGTGGTTTGAATAAGACGCCAGATGCCAGGCGCGTGGGACGTGTGGCTTAGTCGCCCAGGTTGACGCCGAGGCTGCGAGCCGAGGCGAGCCAGGGATGCCCGGGGGGCACCGTCTTGCGTTTGCCCGCAACTTCTTTGAGGGGAACGGGCTCGGCCCCTTCCCCACGGGCCGCGATCATCGTCCCAAGCTCGCCCGCCGCGATGGCGTCGGCACATGCAGTTCCAAGGCGAGTGGCGAGGACGCGATCACTCGGAGAGGGCGTACCACCTCGTTGAACGTGTCCAAGAATCGTCACTCTCGCTTCGAGTCCGGTGAGGCCCTCGAGCCGTTCTGCCATCTCTTCGGTCGACCGACTCCGGGCTTCCTCGAACTTGGCGAAGACGGCCCGGGCAGCGTCCTCGTCTTCTTCGGTCTTGGCTTCATCGACCGCCTGACGGAGGTGATCGTGCTCTGCCTTCTCGGAGCTCGACATGGCACCCTCCGAGACGACGACGATCGAGAACGAGCTGCCTCCGGCTTTGCGCTGGAGAATCGACTCGGCGACCGATTCCACCTCGTAGGGAATCTCAGGGGTGAGGACGACATCGGCTCCCCCCGCCAGACCAGCTCCGAGAGCGAGCCAGCCGGCGTTGTGGCCCATCACTTCCACCACCATGATCCGGTGATGGGAGTGTGCGGTCGAGTGAAGCCGGTCGACCGCCTCAGTGGCGATGCCCAGGGCGGTATCGAATCCAAATGAGATGTCTGTGCCCCAGACGTCGTTGTCGATCGTCTTGGGGAGGGTGATGACGGGTATGCCGGCCTCGAGTAGGCGCAGGGCGTTCTTGTGGGTGCCGCCACCTCCGAGACAGACCAGGGCGGCCAGATCGTGCTGCTCGACGACCTTCTTGATCATCGGGCGCATGTCCATTGGCTTGCCGTTGCCAACGTCCATCTTCTGAACCTTCTCCCGGCTGGTGCCGAGAATGGTTCCGCCTTTGGTCAAGATGCCCGACAGGGTCTCGTCATCGAGGCGAACAAACCGGTTCTGCATGAGGCCGCGGAAGCCGTCGCGAAAGCCGATGACGTGCATTCCATAGGCCCTCTTGGCGGCTTTCCCAACGGCCCGGATGGCAGCGTTGAGGCCCGGAGAATCCCCACCAGCGGTGAGGATTCCAATCGTCTGCGGCACGGGTACCCATGGTAGGGCGACAAGGAGTCTGCTCCGTCGCAAGCTGGCGGCCTCAAGCCTCAAGCCCCAAGCCGCAAGGTCACGTCTTCCGCCTCAAACCTCAAACCTCGAACTTCAAACCGCTTGAGGCTTGGGGTTTGAGGCTTGGGGCTTGAGGCTTCCTAGGACAACCTCGACTCGATCGCGTTCTGCCAGGTCGTAGTCGCCACTGCCAGGTCTAGGACTGCTTTGACCCCCC
This sequence comes from Acidimicrobiia bacterium, assembly GCA_031389635.1. Lineage (GTDB taxonomy): Bacteria > Actinomycetota > Acidimicrobiia > Spongiisociales > ZC4RG35 > DATEEG01. Next base: position 13,672 of record JANMST010000314.1, read on the forward strand.
GGCGGTCGAAGGCGATCTCAGATCCGCCGAAGACGCCGATCCTGGCGGCTGGGATCCCGATGTCGCTGGCAATCGACTGCACCGTGTTCCCTTGCTCGGGGGTGGCGGCGACCAGAAAACGGTGGGGGTCTTCGCAGAAGAGGTGCCGCCAGTCCGAGTAGGCGACTGTGGCTCCGACCTCGGAGGCGATGCACATCTCCGCCACGGCAATCGCGGTCCCACCTGTGGAGATGTCGTGGATCACCGGTAATCCTGCGCCGGCCAATTTCCGCGCCGATGCGATTGCGGCCCTGGCCATGGTGGGATCGGGTGGCGACGGGCGCCCTCCGACATGGGCGAACGTGATCTTCTCGAACGCAGAGCCGGCCAGGTTGATCGACCATTCCGGGCCGAAGAGCCAAAGGTCCATGCCGTCCTCGACCCGGTCGAGGCGGGGGGCGGGCGACGGCATGTTCTCCACGAGGCCGAGCATGCCGACGACGGGCGTGGGGTAGATGTCAAGCCCTTCGGTCTCGTTGTAGAACGAGACATTGCCACCAATCACTGGAATTCCCAGGGCCTCACAAGCCTCCGCCAGCCCTTCTACCGTCTCGAGGAACTGCCACATCACCTCCGGTTTCTCCGGGTTTCCGAAGTTGAGGTTGTCGACCACGGCGAGGGGCTCAGCCCCTACGACGGCGACGTTGAGGGCCGCCTCGAACACCAGCCGTCCGGCACCCCGGCGCGGGTCGAGATAACACATTCGACCGTTGCCGTCAGTCGTCAGGGCAAGTCCGCGGTTGGTCCCCTTGATCCTCAGCAGAGTGGCGTCGTGACCGGGCCCGACCACAGTGTTGAGGAAGAGCATGTGGTCGTATTGCTCGTAGACCCAAGCCTTCGAGGCAAGCTCCGGCTCGGCCAGCATTTGCAACAAAGACGTCGCGATTGCCGGTTGGGCCATGAACTTGACCGTGTTCCCCCACAGATCCTCCATCCACCCGGGCTCGCCGAGGGGCCGCTCGTAACGCGGTGCGTCGTCTGTGAGCGAAGCCGCCGGGACCTCGGCCACGAGTTCACCACCGTGGAGAACGCGCACCTGCCCACCCCTGATGACTTTGCCCACCACCGACGCCCGGATTTCCCGGCGCTCGGCGACCTCGAGCACCTCCTCGAGGTGATCTGGGTGAACGAACGCCATCATCCGCTCTTGCGACTCCGACATCAACAGTTCGGGTGCGGTCATGCCGGGCTCACGGACATGAACCATGTCGAGGTCGAGTTCCATACCCATTGCCGCCCGGGCCGCGGGCTCGGACACTGCACATGACAACCCGGCCGCTCCCAGATCCTGGACTCCTACAACAAGATGGCGCTCATAGAGCTCGAGGCAGGCCTCGATCAGCTTCTTCTCTTCGAACGGGTCGCCGACCTGAACCGATGGGCGCTTGTTGGCCGACTCGTCGGCGAATGAGGCCGAAGCGAGCACCGACGCCCCGCCGATGCCGTCGCGTCCGGTCGCTGCCCCCAGCAAAACCGCCATGGTGCCTTCCGGCCCGGCCGTGGCCAGGACCAACTGTTCGGGACGAAGCAGGCCCAGGCACATCACGTTGACCAGGGGATTGGCCGAGTAGTGCTCGGCGAAGCCCACCTCACCCCCGACGGTCGGCACCCCCACCGCGTTTCCGTATCCGGCGATACCGGCCACCACTCCTTTGAACAGATATCGGTTCCGGGGTTGGTCGAGCGGTCCGAATCGGAGCGAGTCCCACAGGGCGATGGGCCGGGCTCCCATCGTGAAGATGTCTCGGAGGATGCCGCCCACCCCGGTGGCCGCTCCTTGATAGGGCTCTACAAAAGACGGGTGGTTGTGGCTCTCGATGCGAAGAGCTGCGAGCCAGCCGTCTCCAATATCGACGACCCCTGCGTTCTCCCCGGGGCCTACCACGACCCATGGAGCCGTGGTAGGGAAGCGCCGTAGGTGCACCCGTGATGACTTGTACGAACAATGCTCCGACCACATCACTGAATACATCGCCAATTCGGCCGGACGCGGATCGCGACCAAGCGTCGAGAGAATTTGGCCGTATTCCTCGTCGGTCAGGCCGAGAAGCCGGTGGACGGTCTGTTCGGGTCCTTCCTCATTTGGGCCTTCCTCATCTGATGGAACGGCGTCTTCATCGACGTTCATGATTCCCGGCTCACCCGCCGGACCGGGTGGATTCGGGCTGAGCGCCCACCGGAGTCCGACCCGTCTCGATCGGGCCGGCGCCCAGGAAGCTGCGGAGGAGGATCATCCCGTCTTCCGAACCGAGGTTGGCCTCAATGGCCCGCTCGGGATGGGGCATGACGCCGACGACGTTTCCCGCCTCATTGGCGACCGCGGCAGCCCCACCCTGGGCCCCGTTGGGATTGTCCATGTAACGCAGCACCACTCGTCCGGTCAGGGTTGGATCGACGTAGTTCCCTTGGTATGAGTTGAGGGGAAGTCGGATCACCTGCCCGGCCGTGGTCCCGTGGGTGAGAGCGCTGCTCGTCGAGGCAACTTCCACCTCGACGAACCGGCAGATGAACGAGAGCCCCGAGTTGGCGATGAATGCTCCTGGGAGGAGACCGGCTTCGCACAGGATCTGGAAGCCGTTGCAGATCCCGAGGACCGGTTTGCCCGCCGCCGCCATTTCGCCCACCGGGCCCATGATCGGCGAGAACCGTGCGATCGCCCCGGTGCGGAGGTAGTCGCCGTGGGCGAACCCACCGGGAAGGACGACGCTGTCGAAATCATCCAGTTGTGCCTGACGATGCCAGATGAGATCGGGTTTGGCTCCGGCCAGTTCGAGGGCGTAGGCGGCATCCAGTTCGCAATTGGTGCCCGGGAAAACGATCACCGCCACCCGAACCGTCCCAATTGGCGGGGAGCCCGATGTCCTATCGCTGGCCAGACTGATCACTATTCGATCACCTGCACGTCGAAGTCCTCGATGACCGGGTTGGCCAGCAGTCGTCGGCACATCTCCTCAACCCGGGCTCGGGCCGACAGAGGGTCGGTGCCATCGAGGTCGAGGACGATCGTTCGGTTGAACCGAGCCTCGGCCACCTCCCCGAAGCCCAGTTCTCGCAGCGCCCTGACGACAGTCACGCCCTGGGGGTCGGCGATCTCGGGCCGGCGGACGATCTCAACCCTGACCTTCACCTCACATCGCCTGGTCCCGAACCGCGCAAGTAGCTGGTGAAAGGGCTTCCCGTTATTCGCTCGTAGGCCTCGACGTAACGGTCCCGCGTGCCCGCGATCACTTCGGATGGGAGCGATGGAGCGGGAGGACTGTGGTCCCAACCACTCTGGTCGAGCCAGTCCCGGACAAATTGCTTGTCGAAGGAAGGCACGTCCCGACCGGGTGTCCATCGGTCGGCGGGCCAGTATCGAGATGAGTCGGGGGTGAGGACCTCGTCGATGAGCAGGAGCTCGTCCCCGGCAAACCCGAATTCGAACTTGGTGTCGGCCAGGATCACCCCTTTGGTCGCGGCATGGTCTGCGGCCCGGCGATAGATGTCGATCGAAAGCTCACGGAGCCTTTGGTAGAGGTCGTGACCGATCAGGTTGCGGGCACCGGCTTCGTCAAGGTTCTCGTCGTGCCCGATGGCTGCTTTGGTTGACGGGGTGAAGATCGGCTGATCGAGCTTGTCGCCCATAACGAGACCCGGGCCGAGGTGCTCGGTGGTAGGCCCACCGCCCGACCGATATTCCCGCCAGGACGATCCGTACAGAAATCCGCGGACAACACACTCGACCGGTATGACCTCGGCCCTCCGAACGATCATCGATCTCCCCGCCAGCCAGTCGAGGTCCGTGTCGCTGACGCCCCCCAGTTCAAGCGGAAAGGCACCGGGCCCCCCGCCGATGTCATCAAGAGAGGTGGTCAGCAAGTGATTGGGCGTGTCGAGAAGGTCGAAGAAGAAGAGGGAGAGCCCGGTGAGCACCCGCCCTTTGTCCGGTATGAAATCAGACAGGACGACGTCATATGCACTGATCCGGTCGCTGGCCACGAGGAGAAGGCGCTGATCATCGACGGCGTAGAGGTCCCTGACTTTGCCCGAACCGATCTTGGAAAGCTCCACTGTCCTGCCTTGCCCGTTTGCCCGCTGCGGCGCTCGATGTGCCAATGCCCACATGTGCCAATGCCCAGATCTGCAATGCCAGATCTGCAATGCCCAGATCTGCCGATCCAGGTAGGCATCCTATCGGCGGCGTTACTGTCCCCACTCTCATGCGAGTTGCCATGGTCTATCACTGCCCGCAGACCACTCACCGCCTCGATGACGCCTTGAAGGAAGCAGGGGCCGCTGTCGAACGGTTTCACCTCGAGGAGGGCGATCCGGTGCCCGATGGGGACTTCGACCGGGCCGTGATCCTGGGCGGGGCTATGGGCGCTTACGACGTCCATCTGCATCCGTGGCTCGAAGCTGAAAAGACCTGGATACGCGGGCTCGTCGAGTCGGGTGTCCCGGTCCTCGGGATATGCCTGGGCTGTCAACTCATGGCCGACGCCCTGGGCGGAAGGGCGTATAGGGCCGACCTTCCCGAGGTTGCGGTCGTTCCGATAAGCCTCACCGCGGCCGGCGAGGCCGACCCGGTGGTCTCGAACACCGGTCCCATGGTGTACTCGTTGCACCAGGACACCTTCGTCCTGCCTCCCGACGCCACCTTGCTGGCCCACACCGACCGCTTTCCTCACGCCTTCCGCCTGGGATCGGCCCTGGCCCTCCAGTTCCATCCCGATGCCGACCGCGACCAGGCCCTGGCGTGGGGAAAAGAAGAAAAGTTGGTTCTCGGCGCGGCCGGGATCGAATACGACGAATACGCGCAGGGCCTGATTGCAGCCGAGCTCGAGCTCGATCGGACTTCCCGGGCCATCTTCACGGCCTGGCTGCGAACGTGATCGACAGCGAGCGGGTAGCAAGCCTGCTGGCCACCGACCGCTACGCCTCCGGGCTTGGTGTCCGGCTGGTCGAAGTCGGTGAGTCGAGCATCACCATCGAGATGACCGTTGACGAGTCGATGACCAACTTCCACGGCGGTCTGCACGGCGGGGTTCTGTTCTCGCTGGCGGATTGCGCCTTCTCGCTCTACTCGAACTCGTACGGCGACCCGGCCGTGGCGATCGACACCCATATGGTTTTCAGCGCCGCCGTCGTCTCAGGCGAGACGTTGTCGGCGATGGTGGAAGAGGTGAGTCGGGGCCGGACTCTGGCCACCTACCGGGTGCTGGTTCATCGAGCCGATGGCAAGCTGGCGGGCCATTTCACGGGGACGGTGCTAATACGCGGTTCGAAGTTCGAGGTCTGAGGTTTGAAGTACTTCTAACCTCGAAGGTCAAACCTCAAACACGAGCTTGAGTCCCCAAGCTTCGTACCATCGCTCACCTACACCGGAGGCATAGTTGGTCCGTTACGTACAGCGCCACCCAATTCGGGTCGGCGTGATGGTGGTTGCGGGGACCCTTCTTGGAGTCGTGGCTTTTCTCGCCTCCCGGTTCTGGTTCACCTTCGAAGCGGTTGCTACCGAGGACTTCAACCCGCAGGCTGCCGCCGAGGCCCTCGACAACCGCACGCCCGAAGAGGTTGCCGCCCTCACCGAGTCGCAACGGCAGCAGTTGAACGCGGCGGCCCAGCAGGAGCTGGCCACGCTCGAGCTCGAGGAAGAGATGGCCCAAAGGCTGGCCGAGATGCAGACCACTGAGTACCGGAACCCTGCCGCAGTCAGCCCTCCTCTCCCTGACGACATGTTTGAGGCATACCTGGGGGTGGGCAGCGACGCCTCGGGTGTCCTGGCCGACGCGATTGTCCTCGCCCTAGCGCCGACCGACGGGAGTGCTCCGATTCTGGTTTCGATTCCGCGCGACCTCTATGTCCGCAACCCCTGTCACGAGAATTGGTCGCGGATCAATGCCGGACTGGGCGGATGCGAGGGGTTTGCATCCGGGACCGAGTTGATCGCGTTGATGGTGCAGGGTTACACGGGAATAGAAATCGACCACGTGGCGAGGGTGACCTTCGACGGGTTCGCGTCCGTGGTGAATTCTCTTGGAGGTGTGACAGTCTGCACAGACAACCCGGCCCGGGACCCGCGCTCGGGCCTCGACCTGCCGGGCGGCTGCGTAGTGGCTGACGGTTACACCACTCTTGCCTGGGTCCGATCGCGTCACACCGAGCAGTTGATCGACGGCACCTGGCAGGTAGTAGCCGGATCTGACTTCAACCGTCAGTCGAGGCAACAAGACGTGCTCTTCCAACTGGCCGGCAAACTAGCTTCATTCGGCT
>JANMST010000317.1:0-2749 GCA_031389635.1 Acidimicrobiia bacterium
CATCTAGGAGTCCTTCAGCCGAGGGCGGACCAGAGCAGACGAACCGCAGCGAATCCCAGCAAGACGAGAACTACGCGTTCGAATGTCTTCTGATTGATGAGCCTGCCGATTCGTATGCCTACGGCTGTCACCGCCGCAACTGGCAGGACCGCCCATACGGCCTGAGTCGTTCGCTCGGGAGTGAAAGCCCCCAGGACCACCAGAGTCACTAGCTGGATCAGGCCGAAGACTGTGAAGGTGAGGCTCATCATGTGGATGAAAGAGGCGCGGTTCATCCGGACGCTGTGCAGGTAGGTCATGATCAGGGGCCCGGCTGTCCCGGTCGCCCCGAGCAGACCACCACCGAGCAGGCCCATCGGGGCTGCGATCCGCCGGGCAGTCTTCTTCTCCAAGCCGAACGCAGGATCGGCGAAATAGCGCCATATGTAGGCGGCGATCACGACGGCGATGACCACGGAGAGGATCCGGTCGTCGATCTCGGTTAGGAGCCAGGTGCCGGCGATGACGGCGAGAGTTCCGACGGCGAGGAAGGGGATCATCACGAACCCGGTGCCCTTGGCCCCGGCTCGGTGCTCCCAAAGCAGCCACCCGTTGGAGACCATGTTCGCCAGGGAGAGGACGACCACGGCGTACTCGACACTGGTGAGAGAGGCGATAAAGGGCACGGCAAGCAGCGGACCACCCATCCCGGAGACACCCTTGACCGTATAGGCGACGGCAATCACCAACAGGACGAGGGCGAACTCGGTTGTCATGGGCGCCCGGGCCAGGCGAAGGTGCCGTTAGACGCGGACTTCGGATCCATCCAGACCTACCGCGAGTCGGTCAGATCCGGAGGGTTGAGTGCCAGAGCCCTCAGCAGGCCGAGCTCGTCTCCGAAATACCAGGCCTCGGCGATGAGCCCGTCCTCGACACGCCAAAGGCCAACCTCGATGACCTCGACGTGACGACCCGTCTCCGGGATGCCGTACAACGACCCCGTATGAGTGCCCACAACCCGGAAGATCCCCCAGACCTTGTCGTTCTTGGCAGTCAGGTCGAGAAGGATGTTTTGGCGATCCCGTATCGAATCGTCGTCCATTCCTCCTGGCCCCTGGTGCTCCCACAACTCGCCGATGTGGGTGAACCCGGCCCGGCGCCGCTTGAAGCCAGGGGAGAGGAACGGGGCCCTTTCCGACACCTTCGCCACCCGATAGGCGGCGACGAGAGCGAGGGCCAGGGCCTCCTCCTCGGTGCAGGTGCACTCGGTCGACCCGAACAACGAGATGTGGGGATGCTCTACCAATGCCATATCAGATCTCCACGATCGGTCGAACCGCTTGCCGGGATTCGAGGGCAGCCAGGGCTTCCCCGACCGCCTCGAGGGGGTAGACGTGGGTGACCAGGGGGCTCAGATCGACCTTGCCCGACCGCATCAAAGCGATCATCGCCGGGTAGGCGTTCGGGCTGGAGCGAATCCCCATGACATCGATCTCGTCGAGAGTGATACGGTCGACGTCGATCTCGGACGGCTTTCCCCCGGTCAGACCGAGGATGGCGAGGCGGCCGCCCCGTCGCACCGCACCGAGTGCCTGCGCCGGCACCGCTGGGTTGCCGGTGCAATCGAAGACATAGTCCACTCCACGCCCAGCAGAGAGGCGACGAACCCCCGCCACCGGGTCCTCGTCCTCGTAGTCGACGACCTGGTCACACCCCATCTTGGTGGCGAGGTCGAGGCGGTTTCCCCGCCCCACCATGATGATCTGGGATGCTCCCGACGCCGCGGCGACAGCTGCAGACAACAGACCCAGCAGCCCAGGGCCGAAGATCGCCACGGTGGACCCGGGCAGGAATCCGACCCGCCGCAGGGCGTGCACCGTCAGCGATCCCTGGTTGACCAGTGCGCCCTCGAGGAGGCTGACCGAGTCGGGGAGCTTGTGCAGCATCTGCGCCGGGCGTGCGGCATACTCGGCCAAAGCACCAGGGGCGGTGTGCCCGTAGAGGCGGTACCCCGGGGTGCCGGACTCCTCGCATAGGTTGTACCGGCCAAGCCGGCACATGGGGCAACGCCCGCAGCCGACGTGGTTCTCCGCCACGACCTTGTCACCGGGTTCCAGCTGGAGATCGTCCAGTCCTTCACCGATGGCGACTACTTCACCCGACCACTCGTGACCCATCACAAAGGGCAGCGAGGGCGGCCAGCCTCGCTGCTGGAACGCCCCCTGAACCATCTTGAGGTCGGTGCCGCACAGCCCGCAGGCCCTGACCCTGAGCAGGACCTCCCCAGGCCCGGGCTCCGGGACTTCCACCTCCTCGACGGCGAGGTCGTTCCAACCCCTCAACACCGCGGCGCGCATCATGCTCATTCCGGGGACGGGTCCTCGGCGTCGGGCGCCCGCTCGGTGAGGCTCTTCCAAACGTCCTCCACCGAGCTGACGATGTGATCGGCCACTGCGTCGATGATCTCGCGAGCGCGTGCCTCGGTGATCGTGTCGGGGGTGCCATACCAGCCGGCAGTTGCGACTTCCCTGAAATCCTTCATTACCGGAAACACGTCACGTCGCCGGAACAACGCATGGCCCTCGATGCCCCTGTCGACGAGGTCACCCTCGGTGCGCTCTTGCAGTCGAACGAGTGAAGGGGCGTGAGCGAGTACTGCCGCCGTCTCCATGGCTCCGGCGTGCGTGAACTCCATCTCATCCGGGAAGAGTCCGTTGGTGATGACGTGCGCCTCGGCGACGATCACCCGCACGGGCAGCTTCGCCTGGAC
>JANMST010000329.1:0-11665 GCA_031389635.1 Acidimicrobiia bacterium
ATGCCTTCGGCTCCTTCATCCTCCTGAGTAGTGGAACGCTTTCTTTCGGCTTATAGGTGGTCCCGGTCATCATCCCTCGGAGAATTCGTAGTGGACCCAATACTTCGCCGACCAGAACAAGATCCCAGTGACTACCAAACCCACCGCGAACAACATCCACGCCAGCGTGGCGGCATATCCCATGTCGTTCAATCGAAACCCCACCCGGAAGAAGTAGAGGCTGTAGAAGAGTGTGGAACCGCTGGGATCACCGCTGGCGTTCTTGAGGACAAACGGCACCAGGAAGTACTGGAAGAGGCCTATCAGGGCGATTACGACGTTGTAGAAAGTGACTGGCGAGATGATGGGCAGGGTCACGTTTCGGAAGATCTGCCAACTCGATCCACCGTCAGCCTTTGCCGCGTCGAAGAGGTCACGAGGGACTGAGTTCATCCCGGTGATGAAAATGATCATGGCGTTTCCCACCCCCCAGAGCCCGATCAGGGCTAGCGCCGGATAGATCCAAGTGGTGGAGCCGAGCCACTCCGGCCCGTCGATACCGATGACACCAAGGCCTCGGTTTATCCAGCCGGTCTGGCTGTTGAGGACCCCTCCAAAAAGAGGACGGCCGAGACGAACGGGATGATGGAAGGCATGTAAAACATCGTTCGGAAGAAGGACCGACCCCAGAGGTTCTTGGCGGTGAGGAGATATGCAAAGCCCATCGGTACCAGAATCGCTAAAGGCAGTGAGAACAGTCCGAACTTCAGCGTGACGAACGCCGAGTGGACGACGTCAGGGTCGTTGAAAAGTTTCGCCCAGTTGCCGAAACCGATGAAGCGGGGCGGCTTGCCGCTCGTGAGATCGAAGTCGGTCACCGAGAACCAGAGCGAGGCTCCCATCGGGATTGCGTACCACAGAAAAAAGCCGACTATCCAGGGGAGGACGAAAAGGACTCCTGTGCGGCCCTTGCGGCGCCTGAGACCGGGACCCTGGCGCGTTGGAAGTGCGACCGGTTCCGTAGCACCGGTCGCACCTCCAACTGCGGTCAGCTCGCCTGCCAGCTTTCTGCCTATCCCTCGGCGAATATGGAGTTCAGGTCCGCCTGAAGGTCTGCCACCCCGGCATCTATATCGAGACCCGGATCGCTCAGCAGCGCGCTCTCGAGATCGGCCATACGCAGTTTGTAGGCGTCCCAGCCGGGCACGAACTGCTCGTGGCTCGGAACATCCGCAAACGCCGCGCTGCCATCTGAGATTGCCCAGTTGACACCCTGCGGGTATACCTCGTCGAGGCCGGCGTAGAACGCTTCGGTCAACGAGGGATCCGCCGGGGCGGCCCCGTAGGCGTTGAGCAGATCTAGAGCAGCGTCGGTGATCAGGTACGTAAGTACCTGAAACGCTTCATCCAGGTGCTCGGTGGTGGCCAGGATGCGGAAGGTATCGGCATGGACCTTGGCCGTCACCGTGCCGTTGTAAGACGGCATCACCGCGATGTCGAAGAAGTCCTTGCCAGTGCCGTCATCGTTCCTGATGCAGCACGTGTACCACAGATGGGAGTTGGCGATGGCGATGTTCCCCGACGAGAACGAGTTCCCGGCTAGGAGTTCGGAATCCAACTGCTCCTGACTAGGGGCCCAGCCACCATTCCAGATACCGTCGTGATACCACTTCCATTCGTCGACCCATTGAGTTGGCACCGAGGCGGTGCCGTCGTCGGCGAGGGTGGTGCCCGCCCCGAAGGCAGTGCCCTGAGCGAACAACAGGGTGACCCACTGGTGCGAGAAGCCCCATTGCACGGTCTGGGTGCGATCGAAATCGGGGCTGGTGGCGTCGTTGCCGTTGCCATCGACTGTCAGGATGGCGGAAATCTCGGCCACCTTGTCCCAGTCCCAGGTTCCTTCCCACTCGGTCCCTTCACCATAAGTGCTCAGACCGTCGGATCCATACTCGCTTGGCGGGTACGGAAGACCGGCCTCGTCGAAGAGGGCCTTGTTGTAGTAAATGAACGATGGATACGAGGCGAAGGGCAACCCGTACAGCTTGCCATCCGCGTCGCGAAAGCCCTCGACCGTCGCCTCCGGCCAGCGCGAGGTATCGAATCCCGTGGATGCGATAAGAGGTTCGATATCGAGGTAGAGGCCGGCGTACGAGTTGGAACCGTCGCGCCAGACCGGCCCGATGATGTCTGGCGGGTTACCACCCGAGATCTGGGTCGAGAGAGCGTCGTAAGCCACGTCGTTGTCGACCGTTTCTATAAGCAGCTCGATCTGATCCTGCGAGGCGTTAAATGTGGCGACGACCTCTTCCTGGGCTTCTATCTGCTCAGGCTGGGCCCCCGCTCCGAGACCAACGAACCAACGGATCTGGACCCTGTCGCCGGTAGCTGCTGTCGTTTCGGTCGGAGCGGCGGTGGTGGTCGCCTCGGCAGCCGTTGTAGTCGCCGCTTCGGTGGTGGCGGTTCCACTGCCACCACATGCGCCCGCGACCAGCGCCAGGACGGCGAGAATCGCCATCAAGCGCCATTTCGATACCATTCGCATTGCCTTTCCTCTCTTTCCTAGGGTGGTTTGGCGTGTGGCAGGTGCCGGAGTGCAATCCGGCACCTGCACTTTTTCCGGAGCTCAACCGTCCAGGTGAACACCTCCTACGGTTGATTGGCGGATGATGAGTTCGGTCGGAAGGATCACTCGACGGGGACCCCCGTCCTTCTTGTCGAGGAGCCGCAGAAGCGTCCGGGCCGACATCTCCCCCTGGGAGCGGACGTTCTGGCGAACGGTCGTGAGGGGTGGATCCAGATCGGCTGCGAAAGCGACATCGTCGAAGCCGGCGACGGCGATGTCGTCGGGGATCCGAAGGCCATGCTCCCGGATCTTCTGGTACGCGCCGGCCGCCATGGCATCGGAGCCGGCGAAGATCGCGTCTACCCCGATCGCCAGGAGTTGCTCGGCCCCTTCGTAACCCGACTCGATGGTGTAGTCGCCGTCGGCCACGAACCGCTGTTCGACTCCGGCCCGATCAAGGGCCCGGTTGTAGCCCAGAAGACGATCTTCTCCCGAGACCGTGCCACGCGATCCGGTGACATGGCCGATGCGTCTCCGCCCGATCTGAACCAGATGGGCCACCACATCCTCTGAGGCTGACTCGTTGTCGACGTCTACGTAACTCGCAGTGCTGTCGTGGCGTCGGTGACCGATCAGGACCGTCGGCAGATCTGAGGAGAGAAGTCCGTCGACGAGGGGATCGTCGAGAATCGTCGCCGTGCAAATGATCCCGTCCACGAAGTGCTCAACTTCGAAAGTAAGACACCCGCAACTTCCCATCTTCTCGTCCTCGAAGCGGCGATAGTGGCGCACGATCATGCCAACCGGTGGTTCCTCGATCCGATCATGGGGCACGGATATCCCTCCGAAGGCAGCAAAGCGTGGGATTGGGACACGAAGGACGTTGCGGCCGACGACCTTGAGATCATCGCCACTCCCATCGACTATCTCGGGATCAACTACTACAGCCGCAACGTTGTTCGTTCACCCTTGCTCCCAGAACTTCCCGAACCCGACGTCGAGCGGACGGGCATGGGCTGGGAGGTACATCCCGACGGGCTGACCCACATCCTTCAATTCGTTGCTTCACGCACTGGCGACCTTCCGCTGCTCATCACCGAGAACGGCGCCGCCTATCCCCTCGACGAATCCGACCCGGCGAAAGATCCCCAGCGGAGGGATTATCTGGCCCGGCACCTCGGGGCCGCCCACGAAGCACTCCAGCACGGGATTCCGTTGCGCGGCTACTTTGCCTGGTCCCTCCTCGACAACTTCGAGTGGGCCCATGGCTATGCCCACCGGTTCGGGATCGTCCACGTCGACTTCGCCACCCAGGAACGACGAGTCCGCGACAGCGGTCGCTTCTGGTCCGAAATGGCAAAGACTGGTCAGTTGCCGGCGTAGGAACTGTCCCCCCGCTTGCGGGGTCACCGCCCTACGAAGGAGGGCGAGGGGGGCGCGCGAACTCTCGACGCAGTCCATGCTGCAACCGCCGTCGGTTCGTCTCGCAAGTCTCAGAAGAATCGTGACGAACCGGCGGCGGTTGTCGGGTTCGGCTGCGACCGGAGTTCGCGCACCCCCCTCGATCGCCCAAAGCGGCGATCTGTCCCCCCGCAAGCGGGGGGACAGGCGGACGTTCCTACGCGTACCGTTCCAAATACGCCTCGTACAGCCTCCTGGCGTGGGCGGCGGGGTCGGCGTAGTACTCATCGGGGGTGATGTCGAGGTCCACGGTCCGCTCGGCGGGTCGCACGACCGGTCGGGTTGCGGCAAACTTCTTGATGACTTCGGCGTGGGGTTTGACGGTTCCGTCGGGGCGAACCAGACCGAAGTGGCGTTCGTGTTTGGCCCCGTTCGGGTCGCAGGGCGGGCGATCCCAGAGGTTCTCGGCATAGTCGGCGAAGCACCACAGCATCGCCCCGGTGGCGCCCACCTCGACGAGTTTGGGCAGCACACCTTCGACGTGTTCCGCCAGCGCCGACTCCCCCGCCATGAACTGAGTGCGTCGATTGCCTCCGTAGGTCCATTCCCAGACAGTTGATATGTCCCCATCCGGGTTCGTGCACCCGCCCCACTCCTCGGCCAAGCAGGGTTTTCCGATCAAAGCCGCCACCAGCGCGCACAGGAAGGGCATGAAATCGGTGTCGAGTTCTTCGCGTGACCAATCGACGTACATCGGGTATCCGTGCATGACGGCAACGTCCGTTTCCGCGTAGACCTGGTTCACACGGAACCCGTTCTCGTTGAGGAGGCTGGCGACGTGAAGCCCGCAAGTCACCGGATGGACCGGATCGAGGTCACGAATCGCTGCCCTCATCGTCCTCACCCAACTACTGCCTGCCTCGGGAGAGTGCGGGTGGGCGAACAGGTCGGGCTCGTTACCGAGGTTCCACATCCAGATCGCGGGATGATCCTTAAACTGGGCCACGACGGTCGAAACCAGGAGCTGGGATGCGGCCAATGCTTGGGGATCGTGGAACATGTTGCGGTACGACCCGCCGACGATCTTGCCGCCGCTGATGATCTGGCGAACGTGTGGGGAGGGCAGCGGTGCCGTCGGGTCCAGGAGCCATCTCGGTGACCAGTTGGGTCCACTCATGTGCCCGGTGAAGAAGGTCACGTCCAAACCGAGCCCTCGATTGGCGGCAATGTCACATACAGTCGCAAAGTCGTCGAGTCTGGCCGAGTCAACCGAACCCGGGTCGGGCTGCCAATCGTCCCAAAGCAGGAACAGACGGACAACGTTGAGCCCCAATGAGGCGATCAGGTCAAACTCCTCCTCCACCTCGACGCGATCGAAGTCCGACCACCAGTACATCGCCTTGCGCCGGGGCCAGTAGTTCACGCCGAGCACGAAACGTTCGGACATGACCTCGGTCACTCGGAGTCTTCCAACGGGAGAAGGTGTTCAGTGAGAATGGTCATGGCGACGGCGGCAGATTGTTCCACTGTCGAGGTGCCGGTGTCGACTTTGCCGATGACAAAGTCGGCCACGCTGAGCCGACGGACTCGATTGAGATCCTCGGCCTCCTCATCGGTCATGTCGCGACGATGGGAACCGGAGGCTCGGCGCTCGGCCAGCGTCGCCGCATCGGCCTCGACCCAGATACACAGATGCGGCCTAAGCATCGTTCGGGTCGCTTCATCGTCGACGACGCTGGCCGCTGCTGCAATGACCAGGCGCGATGGAAACGAAAGGGACGCTAAAACCAGACTTTGTTCGAGCTTGTGAAGTCTGGGCACTCCGAGAGCCGAAGCGAGCTCGGCGGCACTTTGGCCAGTCCACTCAAGGATGCCCTCATCCGAATCGACGAGACCGACTTCGAGCCGCTCGGCCAGGACTCGGCCAAGCGTGGTCTTGCCGGCGCCCATGGGTCCAAGCAGGATGACATGGGGACTCCTCACCGCAAGACGACAAGGTCGTCGCGATGAATGGCCTCGAGCTCGCTGCGTTTTCCGATGAGCCCGCTCAATTCGTGCGAGCTCATCTGGACGAGGCCTTTGGCGACCAGCTGCCCATTCGTGTCGAGCACCTCCACCGCAACACCCTCCGGGAACGAGCCCTTGACAGCAACGACACCGACCGGCAGCAGGGACCGTGCCTGCTCGACCAGCGCCACGACGGCACCGTCGTCGATCGTCAGCGAACCCGAGGACGCCAGGCCGAAGGCAATCCAGAGTTTTCTGGCGGGAAGCCGTTCCGCTTGCGGATCCACCCAGGTGCCGATGTCTTCACCAGCCACAACCCGTGCGATCACTCCTTCGGCGACCGCCGAGGCAACGACGGTGGGCACGCCCGACCATGCCGCCATCCGGGCCGCGGCGACCTTGGTGTCGACGCCCCCCGAACCGAGAGGACCGGCACCCGTGAGCTTGTCGAGGATCTCGTCGGTGTGTCGAACCGCCACCAGCAGTTCGGCATCCCCGAGGCGGGGGTCGGCTGAGAACAGACCTTCGGTGTCGGAGAGAATGAGCAGGAGCCCGGCGCCTACAAGGTGGGAAACCGCGGCCGCCAGAATGTCGTTGCCCCCGAGCCTGAGGTCGCCAACCACCACCGTGTCGTTCTCGTTGACGATCGGCACGATTCCAGAGGTGAGCATTCGATCGAGAGCAGTCCGAGCATTCAGGTACTGATCGCGATTGCTCAGGACATCTCTGGTCAGCAGCACCTGGCCCGCAACCAGATTGTGTTTGTCGAAGCATGCCGTGTATCTCTCCATGAGACGGCTTTGACCGACCGCGGCAGCCACTTGCAGGCCGGCTACGTCTTGGGGACGTCGGGTCAGTCCGAGCGCGGGGAGTCCGCTGGCAACAGCACCCGAGGTCACGAGCACGGTCGGGTAACCGGCGCTCATTGCCCCAGCCACTAGCTCGGCGACGCGCTCGATAGCACCGGGGTTGATGCCGCCGCTGTCGGAGGTGAGGCTCGACGATCCCACCTTTACGACGAGCCGGAAGCCCGGGGGAATCGGGCGCCTCACGAGTGATCCTCCGGCAACTGGAACTCGAAGACGAGATCCCCGATGCGGACGTCGTCGCCCGGTTCGGCTCCGGCCTCGAGCAGGGCACGATCAACTCCGATGCGGGCCAGGCGTTGGGATGCCATCCGGGCGGCTGCCGGCACAGTGAGGTCAGCGAAGGCGACGGCTCTCCGGGCCGACTGGCCCTCGACCACCCAAACGTTGCCCTCGCGTCGGATATTCAGATCAGCCACCACGGGGCGGTGAAGCACAAAACCGGGCCGGTCCGGTGACACTTTCATCGCCTGGTCGACCAGGTCGGCGGTGGCGTGAAGGAAACGGTCGAGACCGGCCCGCGTCGCAGCTGAAACCATCATCGCCCCCGGCACCTTCCTCGCCGCTTCGGAGGCTTCAGGAAGGTCGGCTTTCGACACGACCACCAGACGGGGCCGTTCGACCAACTCCGGGAGGTAGCGCTCGAGCTCATTCAGGAGGATCCGAAGTTGATCCTCCACCGGTTGACTCTGAAGCGGCGACGGATCGAGCAGGATCACCAGGACTCGTGCCCTTTCGACGTGACGGAGGAATTCGAGACCCAGGCCCTTGCCGTCGGCGGCACCTTCGATCAGCCCCGGTATGTCGGCCAAGACGAACTCTCGCTCGTCAACCGCGACCACACCGAGATGGGGTTGGAGCGTGGTGAAGGGATAGTCGGCGATCTTCGGCTTGGCCGCGGATACCGTCGAAATCAGGGTCGACTTCCCGGCGTTGGGGAAGCCGATCAGTGCAGCGTCGGCCGCCAGTTTCAACTCGAGAGTGAACCAGCCCTCAGGCCCGTACTCCCCCTGCTCGGCAACTGCAGGTGCCCGCAGCTTGGGCGAGACGAACGCTGCATTGCCTCTCCCACCCCGACCTCCTCTGACCACCACGAGTCGATGTCCGGGTTGGACCAGGTCGGCCAGGACAGTTCCTTGCTCATCGATGATCATGGTGCCGAGCGGTACCGAGATGACGAGGTCCTCGCCCCCGCGCCCGTGCCTCAGGTCGCCTTCGCCGTGGGTGCCGTCGGTCGCCCGATGATGCGGTTGGCGTTGGTAGCGAAGGAGGGTGGCAACGCTTGCGTCGGCCTCGACGATGACGTCGCCGCCGGTGCCGCCATTGCCGCCCTGGGGCTTGCCCTTGGGTCTTCCCTTGGTCCGTTGATAGGCAACGACCCCGGCGCCACCGTTACCGGCCCGGAGGTGCACCTTCACCTGATCGACGAACACGAGAACTCCTCCCCGATCAGGAGACCTGTCCGGGACAGGCCTCAGCCGGGAAAGACGCTGACCTGGCGGCGGTTGTTGCGGGTGCCGTACTTGACGGTGCCGGCCGAGAGGGCAAAAAGCGTGTCGTCGTTCCCACGGCCGACATTGTCGCCCGGGTGGATTCTGGTCCCCCGTTGGCGCACCAGAATCGAACCAGCAGTGACGGCCTGACCGTCGAACACCTTCGATCCGAGCCTCTGTGCAGTGGAATCGCGGCCGTTCTTTGAGGAGCCGCCGGCCTTGGTCTTAGACATGGTCAGTCCTCCTCGGTCTGGTTGCCCGATTGGGCCTCGGTTGCTGTGGCTTTGCTTGTCGTTGACTTGGTTGCCTTGGCTGCTGGGGCCTTGGGCAGATCGATCGACGTGACCCTGATCTGGGTGTAGGTCTGGCGATGTCCCATGTGCCGGCGGTAACCGGTCTTGTTCTTGTACTTGAAGATGTCGATCTTGTCGCCCTTGGTTTCACCCAGAACCTCGGCGACGACCTTGACGTCGCTCAGGGAGTCACGGTCTGTCATGGTCGAACCGTCGTCCCCCACCACCATGATCGGAGTAAAGGTCAACGACTCGACGGCGTCCTTGACGCGTTCAATCTCGATGACATCGCCGGCTTTGACTTTGGCCTGCTTACCGCCGGCGCGAATGATGGCGTACATGGTCAAACCTCTGGAAAGGGGGTGAGGGGGAATTATACCCTGTCCCGACGGGCCGTTTTCCATTCTCGTGACGGTTCGCCACCTCTGCGGTAGGCCAACCGTCACAAGAAAGGGGCTTCGTCAGCAGCAGGCGGTTTCCCCGCCGCAGCAGCCCGAGGTTGGGTCCATCACCTGGGAGTCCGCGAGCACCGTGTACCACTCCCAGGGGGCGCCGTCGGGGTCGTTGACCCAGACCTTGTCCTGCAAGGCATAGCAACACTCGACCCCCATCTCTTCTCTGGTCACCAACCCGGATGTGACCAAGCGGTCGCTCGCCACCGAAACCTCCTGGGTATCGGCCAACTCCACGCCAAGGTGGTTGAGCGTCCCGCCTTCTGTGGCCTCGATCAGGACCAACTTCAACGGGGGCTGATCGATGGCGAAATTGGCGTAACCGGGCCGCCGCTTGGCAGGCTCCGTCCCGAACAGCTTGCCGTAGAAATCAACCGCCGCATCGATATCAGTGACGTTGAGGGCCAATTGAACACGAGACATTGCAACTCCTTCTATCCAGTCGGACAACATATCGACATTGATCGATATGTTCATTGTTGCATAACGTATCGATGTTTGTCAATATGTAGGCAGATGAAATCGATCCCCCTTGTCGAGGCGTGCTGTGCACCCATATCTGCGTCGGTGCTCGACCAGGAAAGCGCCGAGAGCCTCAGCTTCCTGCTCAGGGTGCTGGCCGATCCCGCCCGACTTCAAATCCTTTCGATGCTCGCCAGCGCCGGCGGCGAGGTGTGTGTCTGCGATCTCACCGAACCGCTCGGGTTGAGCCAGCCCACAGTCAGCCATCACATGAAGCAGTTGCGAGAGGGCGGCTTTGTTTCTTCTGAGCGCCGCGGAAAGTGGATCTTCTACAGCCTGGTCCCTGACCAGGTCCACGCCGTGACTGACGCCCTGGCGCTCTGACCCGTCTAGTTGGACCCGGCTAGTCGAACATTGGGCTGCGTCGCTCGAGCAGAACGACGTCACGCCATACACCGTTTTGGCGCCCGATCTTCTCCCGTCGGCCGACCTCGCGGAAGCCCCACTTCTTATGCAACGCAAGGCTCGCAACGTTCTCGGGGAAGACTCCGGACTGGATCGTCCAGAAGCCGAGTCGTTCGCTCTCGGCCACCAGTGTCTCGAGGAGGAGACCGCCGACACCGCGACCCCGGCTCGAAGGATCGACGTAAACGCTGTGTTCCATCACTCCCTCGTAAGCGCATCTCTCCGAGACCGCAGAGCCGGCTACCCAGCCCACCACCTGCTGAGAAGCATCGACCGCCACCAGCCTTGGCGCTGCCAGATGCGACCGGTCCCACGAATCCCAATCGGGGACATCGGTCTCGAATGTTGCGTCCCCCGAAGCAATGCCAGCCGCATAGATGGCGGCGACCTGCGACCAGTCCGAGCTAGCCATAAGGCGAACCGAGTGACCATCGTCCACCGCCAGTGGCCGCTCGGCCCGGATGGCTGCGGAGGCGATCCCGGGCGCGTAGTTGTGGGTGGATTCGATCGAGACTCCGACGAGCCCCGCTCTCGCTAGTGGTGCGTCGCGGATTTGGCTTCGGTGAGTGCGGCCCGTCCGCGGCGGACCTTTGCGATGATCTCTTCGGCGGTCTTCTTCCATGTGAAGGGCTTCGGGTCGTCGTTCCAGTGCTCGGCCCACAGCTCGATTGCTTCGATGAGCACCTCGACGCTGTTGAAGGTGCCGCGGCGTAGCCGACGTTCGGTGAGCAGGTGGAACCATCCCTCGACCAGGTTGAGCCACGACGACGAGGTCGGCGTGAAGTGCAGATGCCATCGCTTGCGTCTCGGGTGGGCGAGCCACTTGGTGACCTCGGGCGCTTTGTGCGCCGAGAGGCGTCCAACACCACGTGGACATCGAGGGTTCGGGGCACATGAAGATCGATGTACTTGAAGAAGGCGAGGACGTCGTTGCCGGTGTGACGCTTCTTGGTGTCGTAGAGAACTTCGCCGGTGGCGACGTTCAAGGCGGCGAACAGGTCGGTGGTGCCGTTGCGCTTGTAGTCATGCGTCATCGTCTCGCCCCGACCGGGTTTCATCGGGAGGCTGGGCTGGGTGCGATCAAGCGCCTGGCACTGGGTCTTCTCGTCGAAGCTGAACACCACCGCCTTCGCCGGCGGGTCCAGGTAGAGACCGACGACGTCAACCAGCTTCTCTTCGAAGTTGGGATCGTTCGAGATCTTGAAGGTGTCCACCCTCCACGGCTTGAGACCGTGATCACGCCAGATCCGGGCGACGCTGTCCTTGCCGATGCCGTGACGCTGGGCCATCAGCCGGGACGTCCAGGGTGTCGAGCCGTCTTCTGGCTTATTGTGCAACGTGTCGGAAACCACCGCCGCCACCGTCCCTTCGGGCAGCCACGACTTGCGACCCCGCCCACTGGCGATACGACCGACACCGTCGACACCTTCGGTGACGAACCGCCGCCGCCATGCCCTCACCGACGTGTCGCTGGTACCGCAACGCCGCGCCACTTCGTTGGTGGCGACTCCAACAGCAGCCAACAGCAACGCCTTGGCCTGGACCACCTGACGGTGCGGCAACGACGTCGAACGCGCCATCGACTCCAACACAACCCTTTGCTCATCAGACAGCGGCAGAGGCTCAGCAGTAATGATCGGCATCACGCTAGCCTAACCACCGAAGCTATTTCAACGACGGACCA
>JANMST010000342.1:0-11837 GCA_031389635.1 Acidimicrobiia bacterium
CAAGCACAGTCCGAAGTCGATCCAGGAAAAGCGAGGGAATCTTGGCATCGGTTTCGTGCCTACCGTGATCCCATCAGGGGATAGCGCCAGGACGCGCTCAGGACGCGATTTGTCGCGAAGTATTGCGAATCAGCGCGAAACACTGACCACGTGAACCCGCGTCACAATTGGGTTTTCGAGGTAGAGGCCACCCGCGCCAAAGGGCCCCTAACGGTCTGAAAAACCGTAGGTCGGCAGTTCGATCCTGCCCCTGGCCACCACCCAAATCGTCAAACGCTGACAGGGGTTTTGGCCCGTCCGAGCTTGACGTGTAGTACCCCCGAACGGTTCGCCTCAATCCCTAAGGCTTAATGTCGCGAGATGGACGACGCGTTGCCCGATCAAGGACGGGTCCGCACCGTGGAGGTCATCGCGGCCCTCTCTCTGGCAACCGACCTGGCCATGGGGCTGCGTTTGGAATACGGATTGCGGAGCACTCTCGTCGCGATGCGGCTCTGCGATCGCCTTGGCGTCGATTCGGAGACGGCCTTGCAGACCTATTTCCACTGCCTCCTGTTCTACATTGGTTGCACCGCCCCTGCCGACGTGGGTTTTGATGTCTTCGGCGGCGACGACGCCATGACGACATATGCGACCCCCTTTCGTTTCGGGTCTAGGGCGGAGGCGGCGAGGGGAATGATGCGCGCAGTGGCGCCCCCTGTTGGGTCGATGCCGGTGCGTGCCTGGCAGGTCGCCCGTGGGCTACCGAGATTGGCTCTCGGGTTTCCCAGCGTGGTCGCTGCCACCTGCGAAGTAGCCCGGATGCTGACCGAACCGCTAGGCCTGGGCACGAACGTGTCGCAGTTATTTGCCTATGAAGGTGAGCGTTGGGACGGCAAGGGCTTTCCCGATGGTGTCCGGGAAGAGCAGATCCCGCTGCCGGTTCGGATCGTTCATGTCGCGCGTGATGCGGCCTTCCAGCACATACTCGGTGACGACGAATTCGTGGGGCAAGTCATTGCGAAGAGAGCAGGCGGAGCATTCGACCCATCCATCGCCGAGCGCTTCGTTAGGGAGGCCGGGGCGATCCTCGAGGTGGATTCAAGAGCGTCTTTGTGGGAGTTGGTTCTGGCTTCGGAGCCAAAGCCGTGGATGATGTTGGAGGGCGAGGCGATCGACAGGCGCTGGCCGCCATGGGTCATTTCTCGGACATCGCTGTTCCACAAATGGTCGGGCACTCTGGAGGGGTCGCGCAATTGGGTTCGGCTGCCGCGACGTTGTTGGGATTCGATGCTGCGGAGCTGGTGACCATCCGCCGTGCCGCGCTCGTGCATGACCTGGGACGGGTGGCGGTGCCCGTGCGTATCTGGGAGAAGAATGATTCGTTGACATTGGATGACTGGGAGCAGGTGAGGCTGCATGCCTACCACACCGAGCGCGTCCTCGTGCGATCCCCGTTCCTCGCTGAGCTCGCTTCCGCTGCCAGTTTCCATCATGAGCGTCTCGACGGCTCGGGCTATCACCGTGGTGTCGCTGCTCCGGCGCTCGACCCGATGGTCCGTCTTCTCGCCGCCGCCGATGCCTATCAGGCGATGACCGAGCCAAGGCCCTATCGCGAAGCCTTCTCTCCGGCCGAAGCCGCCGACGCTCTCACGGCGGAAGTCCGTGCGAGACGTCTCGCATCGGAGGCGGTTAATGCGGTTTTGGAAGCTGCAGGACATCGGAGCCCGCCCGTAGAACGGCCGGCAGGGCTGACCGAGCGCGAATTTGAGGTCGTGCGTCTCCTGGCACGTGGTCTGCAGACGAAGCAGGTCGCCCGCCTTCTCCAGATATCGACAAAGACCGCCGACTACCACATCCAGAACGCCTACCGCAAGATGGGTGTCTCGACCCGCGCGGGCGCGACCCTGTTCGCCATGCAGCATGGCTTCGCCACCTGGGAGAACTCCCGGTAGGCATTCACCGATGATCCTCTTAGGTTCGGGAAGCGACGGATCGTAGGAGTGACGAATGAGTACTCGGCAAGTCGAATCGGTGATCATCGGTGGAGGGCAAGCAGGCCTATCCGTGGGCTATTACCTGGCTCAGAGGGGTCTCCCCTTCATGATCCTGGACCAGAACGACAGGATTGGTGATGCCTGGCGGAAGCGATGGGATTCGTTGCGTTTGTTCACGCCGTCGCGTTACAACGGGTTGCCCGGGATGCGATTTCCGGGATCACAATCCGCTTATCCAACCAAGGACGAAACGGCCGATTACTTAGAGGCCTACGCCCGCCAGTTCCAGCTTCCGATCCGAACTGGCGTCAAAGTCGACAGACTGTCCAAGGTCGGGAATCGTTTCGAGGTGATCTGCGGCGCCGAATCCTTCCTCGCCGACAATGTCGTCATAGCCACCGGCGGCTCTCACAACCCTCGCGTCCCTCCATTCGCACCTCAGCTCGATCAGGGGATCGTCCAGCTCCACTCCACGGAGTACCGCAACCCATCACAACTCAGGGAAGGGGGCGTAGTCGTAGTGGGAGCGGGCAACTCGGGCGCGGAGATAGCCATCGAGCTCGCCCGTCACCACCAGACCTGGCTCTCGGGTCCGGACACGGGTCAGGAGCCCACCAGGGCTGGGAGCATCCCCGACCGCCTACTCACGCCCATCCTGTGGTTCATGGCAACGCGGGTTCTGACCGTTCAGACCCCAATCGGTAGAAGGGTCCGTAACCACTTCCTCGATCCACCTCGTGGCATCCCCCTCGGCCGGGTTCGAAGGAAGGACATCGTGGCCGCAGGTGTCGAGCGAGTGCCACGGACGACAGGAGTCAAGGGCGGATACCCGCTGCTCGAGGATGGACGAGCTCTGCCTGTTTCGAATGTCGTCTGGTGCACTGGATTCACACCTGGTTTCCAGTGGATTGATCTCCCGCTCCCCACCGACAACGGCATCCCGATCCACAATCAGGGCATCATCGAGTCCAGTCCCGGCCTCTACTTCATCGGGCTCCTCTTCCTTTACTCGCTGAGCTCGCCACTCGTGGGGGGAGTAGGTCGGGACGCCAAGCACATTGTCGACCACCTCGCTTCGACGCGATCAGGAAAACAAGGGGAAGTGAGCGGTCAGACGGTGCCAAGGTGAAGTTCTCTTTCTCCAGCCGAAAGAGCTAGCGACAACGTAGCCCACTCCGCACTCGGACGTAGCGCCCATCGGTGCGAAACGCACGGCCCAATCAGCTTTCGCGGTCATTGGAACATTTGGCTGCGGGCGCCTATCGCATCGAGAACCAGTCGGCACACCCCGATCCTCGCCGGGATCGCACGACAACCAAACCCCTGGTAGAGACACAATTCTGGTGACAAGACGGTACTGCGCAGGACGACGCGAAACTGTCCAACCCTGACTACGGATCACGAGGTTGGGGGTTCAAATCCCTCCGGGCGTGCTAGGCAAACCCCTGGCTGGGGGTCCGAGTCCCTCCGGGCGTGCTGCGACCCTGGTAGGGGGCGGGATGGCCTCGATCACCGCGGCAGCGCGTTCGGGCCGGTGGCGGTGACGAGCCGCTGCGGGACCCAGTCGTCGACGTGGATGAAGCCGTCGAACGTGGCCCCCTGGAGGATGACGCCGTCGTACAGCGACCGCCGGTAGAACTTCACGTGCGTGAAGTCCTCGAACAGGACGTAGTACGGCTCGACGTCGGGACTCTGGAACTGCTGCCCGGTCAGCGCGGTGCGGTGCACCCGCGAGAACGCATCGACGTCCTCGCCGACGACCACGCCGAGGTGTTCGAGCCCCATCCGGTAGACGCGCTGGTGAACGGGCGGGATGAGCTCGATGAGCGACACCGGCGTTCCGTCGAGGACCTCGAGCGGCTCAGCGAGCACGATCAGGGAGATCGGCCGGCCGTTCCAGACGTTCTCGGAGTTCGCCGTCGCATGACGCTCGAGGAGCGTGCGAAGGTGGAGGTAGAGGTCCCAGTCGGCGACGCGGTAGGCGAGGTGGCTCAGGGCGTATGGCGCGATGTCGATACCACGGGCGGCGAGCCGGTCGCGCTGCAGCGCCGCGAACGCCCGGTAGTCCCCGATGATGTCGCCGACCGTATCAGCCATCCGCGCGCGTATCCTTTCAGCCGAACATCGTTAGCCATTCAGCCCGCCGCGTCGATCGTGAGGGCGTGATGCCGCGCAGCGCGGCAAGCTTGGACGACATCGTCACAGCGCTCATAGGCCTGTTGTCGCAAGAAATCGTAGCGGCATAACCGGCGCGGCGGAAGTTTCGCAAACGGGTGACGAGATCGAGCGTGTTTGGACCGCCTCGCCTTACGAGGGCGCATCGCTCTAGCGAGAACTAAACTCGGGCCACATCACGACAGAGGTGAATTTTGACCGAACCCACTGCGGCGACCCATTCGATTCACCTCTCATTGCCGGACCAAATCAACGCAGCATTCGAACGCGGACGAGCAACGTCGGTGGGGCGTCTCTGGGCTCGCCACCATCCGATCTGGGTTCTGCTCTGCGGCTGGTTCCTGCTGATCGCGTGGGCTCACATCTACACCGGCTCAGCCTTCTCGGTCTTCCCGATCCCCAACGCCACCGCAGTACCTTTCGAATGGAGCGGACTGGCCATCCTCTTGGCGGCGACCGCGATCTCATGGGCTGTCGCAGGTGCCGCACGGACCGCCGGAAGCCGAATCCTCGACGCCGGACTTACCGCTTTCGTTCTCTACGCAATGTTCGTAGCGGCAATTAACAGCTGAGACGCGTCACCACGCAACCAACTCCCTGGCGGAACAGGTCGGTCCCGCATTCCAGAAGGCGGCTTCGTCCGGAGGCGTCAGGCCATCTCAACGCATCGCGATCCCAGGACGCGCTCAGGACGCGATTTGTCGCGAAATGGTGCAAATCAGCGCGAAGCGCTGACCACCAAAAGGCCCATCACAACTGGGTTTTCGGGGTAAAGTTTACCGCGGCAACAGAGCCCCTAACGGTCTGAAAACCGTAGGTCGGCAGTTCGATCCTGCCCCTGGCCACCACCCGAATCGTCAACGCTGACAGGGGTTTTCGGTGACTCCCCTCAGATCCTGATTCCCGACCCCTGTGCATCTGTTCCCCGGTGGCTTGACCAAAAGTTGAGGACAACCTGAGGGCAGCTTGAGTCTTTCGGCCGTAGTTTCGGTTCCAGACATCACAGCACTATCACTTAACCAAAAGAGGAGGTCCAGGGTCATGCTGAGAATCGCTGGTTTCGAGATGCGTGTCTCGGGCCGAACAGTGACCAAACGCGACGGTGGAAAGCACCATCGTCGGGTCGGCGCGATCCTGGTGACGTTGCTTCTGTTCGGCCCCGCAGCCGTCCCGGCCTTCGCAGCCACGACCCTGACCCCGTTGTGGACCGCCGGAGGTCTCAACGCCGGCACCACTGGAGCGGGCCACCCCGGCACGATCGCATCCGATGCTTCAGGCAATGTCGCTGTCGTGTCAGGGCCTTTCGGGCGTGATCTAGCCGTCACGTCCTATACGCCAGGTGGATCTTTTCGCTGGCGGAGTTCGGTCAGTCCCTCCGCGGGAACGTTCGCCGGCGATTGGGTGGTCGCAGCCCCCAATGGTGATTTCGTGGCCGTGGGTCACAACGTCGGATCAACCTCCGGCAACCCGATAGCAATCACCATGGTCCGCTATTCGCCCGCCGGGACCCTCTTGTGGCGGGTGGACCTCGCTCGCACCCTTCCCAATGTCGCACGCTTGCTCGTCGACTCCGCCGGCAACGCCTACCTGGCCTTCAGTTCCGTGGGTGATGGCCAGGACATCCAGTTACACAAATACGACCCGTTGGGTGTCTTGCTTTGGTCGCAGGTGATCTCGACTGGATTCTTTGCCAACGACATCGCCACGTCGCTGGCGTTGAGCCCTGATGAAGCCGATGTTGCGCTGACCGGAGATATCGCAGGAGGGGCCAGCTGGATCACTGCTCTGTACGACACATCCACGGGCACCCGCAGGTGGCTGGTAAACGCGCCCGAGGGCATCGCCGCCCGAGACGTGGTGGTCGACTCTGGTCGCGTGTATGTGGCAGGAGTGGGAAACGTGGGCATCACCGGATACCTGACTGCTATCGCTTACGACCGCAGCACCGGCGCTCGACTTTGGCGCACTGACAAGAAGGCGGCCGATGCCACCGGCGCCGCCGGTCTCAGAATGGACCTGAGTCCGGACGGGAGCCTGGTCGTGACCGGCCACGCCATTCGCGGCTTCGCCGACTGGTACACGGTTGCCTTCGAGACCACAGGAGCCGTCCGCTGGGAGGCCATTCGGGATGGTGGATTGAACACCGACGAAATACCCAGGGGTGTGCTGGTCATGGCAGATGGCACGACGGTGGTCACGGGCCCAGGCGGTCCCAACCTTCCGGGCGGGTTCATCCCGGGCGTCACGGCCGGATACTCACCGAATGGCACCCTGCTATGGGAGGCATTCTCCCTGCTGGCGACGACATGGGCGACCGAGCTCCCCAACGGCGATGTGTGCGCTACCGGCGGCTACGACGCCCTTATCAACTGCTGGCGAGTGTCGGGCGCACCGGGCAACCTGGTCCCGACCGCTGTCATTTCGGCGACTCCGGCGACGGGCAATGCTCCTCTGACGGTGGCCTTCAACGGGACCGGGTCGAGCGATCCCGACGGGACGATCTCGTCATGGTCCTGGACGTTTGGGGACGGCACCTCGGGTGCAGGAGCGACGACCAGCCACGTCTACTCCACAGCCGGGTCCTTCATCGCCGGGCTGACGGTTACCGATAACGACGGTGCCTCGAGCACGACCACGATGCCCATCTTTGTGAACGCGCTCCAGACCACCACCGTACTTGTCAGCTCGAGCACGGGCGGCACGGTGGGTGGCGTCCGCTTCGCGGATGAGGACATCCTTTCGGTCGACGCCAGCACCGGCGTTTGGGCGATGTATTTCGACGGCTCAGACGTGGGTCTTGGCTCTGTCGATCTGGACGCCGCCGAGCGGCTTGCCGATGGGAGGATTCTGCTCTCGACCGACAGCCCGGTCGTCCTCGGAGGCGTGAGCTATGACGACAGCGACATCATCTCGTTCACGGCCTCTTCGACCGGTTCGACCACGGCCGGATCTTTCAGCCTGTATCTGTCAGGGT
Source organism: Acidimicrobiia bacterium (assembly GCA_031389635.1). Classification (GTDB taxonomy): domain Bacteria; phylum Actinomycetota; class Acidimicrobiia; order Spongiisociales; family ZC4RG35; genus DATEEG01. The sequence continues at coordinate 7,126 of JANMST010000342.1, forward strand.
CGAGCATCGGTCTGACGACGAGCGCCGAGAACGTGGATGCGATCGCGATCACTCCCCAGGGTGAGCTGTTGCTCAGCACTCTTGGTCGATTGGTTGGGGGCGGGCTCGTTGCCGAGGACGAAGACCTAGTCACGGTCACCGGAACAACGCTTTCCGTCTATCTCGACGGATCGGCGATCGGTCTCGGTGCCAACACAGAAAACATCTGGGGGGCTTCGATTACGAGCGACAGCCGTATCGACTTCTCTACCCAAGGCGGGTTCACGCTTAACACGGGACTAAGCGGTGGCTCAGGGGCCGTCGGTCAGTGCGTGCCGGCTACTCCCGCCCCTGTGACGAGTTGCTCGACGTCGTCGCTGGTGGCTGCATCGGCGCTGAGCGGGTTCGCATCCGAGGTGATCGACGCGGTGAGTGGCTCTGGGTAAGGCACCTGTCGGCTAGCGCGAGTCGTCGGTACAGACGCGAACGGTTCGCATACCGGGCGCTTGCATTCGGGCCAACCCGAACTTGTGCTTCTGGCAGCAAGTCCCTTCGCGTTGAATGGTGGGGCAACCGCAATGATGTAGCGTGCCCCCACCCGATCCGAGGTACCCGATGACCAGGTTCGTAGTCGACGCCGGCGCAGTCCTTCACCTGGTGAACGCCGGGATCGACGTCTCGGGTAAACACGAGCTCCTCGCACCGACGCTCCTTCGATCCCAAGTCTTGTCGACCCTGCATGAGGCCGTCCAGCGGCGAGAGGTCCCGGCCGACGTCGCCCGGGAACACCTCGCTCGTATCGGGAGGATGAAGATCAGGCTCCTCGGCGACGCCGTGCTCCGGGCAAGGGCCTGGGACCTGGCGAGCAAGTTGGGATGGGCCTCGACCTACAACGCCGAATACGTAGCACTCACTCAGCTGCAAGCCGACGCGCTCGTAACCATGGATGCGGAACTGGCACGTAGCGTTGAGGGACTTGTCACCACCGCGTCGATCGACGCCCTCCGCTCGGAAGGCGCTTTTCGCATCTAGCTACCCGAAATGCAACCTCGACATGGGTGTGGTCAGCCTGCCAAGCTTGCGCTCGCGCATGTCAACCCGCCGATCACGCCTTCGAAATCAGGCCAACTCGATCCGGGAAAGTCTGGTCGGTTTTGTTGCGGTCGCCTCCGTCCTCTGGGCAGGTTTCTGGGGGCTGGTTGCCTGGAACGTATTCACCGACAACACCGGAGCTGGAGCCGTGATCGGTGGAATCGCCAGTGCGATGGCGGCTCTGCTTCCGGCCGCGATTCTTTACCTGTTGCGAAGGCCCTCCATGGCCGAGGAGCCCAAGGCCGAACAACCCCAAACCGAGATCCCCGCCGAGTTGCGCCCCAGCTACCGCCGCCTGATAGCCGCCAACGAACAAGCGAAGAGCCTGGTCGCCGACGGCGTCATCGACGACAGCGTCCTTGCCGGCATCGACCAACGGATCATTGAGGTGGTTCGTCTTTTGTCGGCCGACGCCTCCAATCAGGAACTGGGGGGCCTTCCTTCAACCCGGTTGCGAGACCAGGTAGACGAACTCACCGGCCTCCTGGTCGGGCTGGTGGATGCTGCTGTCGACCGACGCACCGCTGCCTTGGACAGCGACAATCAGGCCGCCCTCGCCCTCCGCGAAGCACTGGGACGGATGAGAGCGGAGGAGCGGGGTTATCGCGAGCTCGGTGAGCTTGACGACAGCCGATGAATTGGACCGGGCAGCCACACCAAACTTGTTCATCGAAGACCCCACCAACCCAAGCGCGGACCTTGTCTAAAGCCGACACTGGCGTAGAAGGCGACCGCTACCTCGCGTGACTCTTCGGTACAGACCCGAACGGTTCTCATCCCGGCCGCCTGCATCCGGGCGAGCCCGAATCTGAGCAAAGCCGAACCGACTCCTTGTCGATGAAAATCCGGATGAGTGCCGAAGGGCTCGATCAGGGCGATCCCCGAAGGATCCGACCACCACACCATGAATGCGGCGATTTCCGTCGGGGGCAACCGCCACCAGATCACGTTCGTGGTCGTAGACCGGAGATCGCATGAAGCGCAGATAGCGATGGAGATGCGCTTGCGGATCCATCTTCGAGGCGAACGCCCGGTGCGACGCCTCACGACGGTTGTTCGCCTCTTCCTCGTCCCGGGCATGGCGAAGTCCCAGCCGGAACCGAGACCGGAAACAAGGACACCCTCGGTGAGATCCATTTCGAAATTGCACATGTAGGACGTCGGCTCGTTGCCGCTTGCTCGCAGATAGGTCACCAGTTCGGTGTCCGCCTCCGAAACCGAACCCACCTCGGCTTTGTCATCGAGCCGCTGGCGACTCCACTCGATCAAGCCGAACAGATCCCCGCCGGGGACGATGAAGGCGTTGATCTCCTTACCTTCGACCAGAACCGCGAAGCCAACGTCGCCGAGCATCCAGTAGCTCGTAGAATCGGCCAGCCGGGGGTCTTCATGATGGACCCACCACGCAAGGTCGCCGGGATGAATCGTGTAGCGGGGGCCCCACCCGACGCCAAGGCTCGAGAGGCGATCGCCTGCATCTTGGAAAGGTCGTTGACCTTGTCGGCCGCCCGCACCAGCTCGGCCACGGCGGCCGTTATCTACCCGTGAGCCTGAGCACCGCAGGAATTGTTCGGCCCAGTATCTTCAGGTCCTTTGCCAGGGACCACGAATCGATGTATTCGAGGTCGCGCGCCACCCAAGAATCGAATTGTTTGTCGTTCCTGATGCTCACCTGCCAGAGACCTGTCATGCCCGGTTTCATGGAAAGCCGCCGCCGATGCCACGGGTCGTACTGTTCGACCTCACTGTGGAGTGCCGGGCGTGGTCCGACCAAGCTCATATCGCCTTTTAGGACGTTCCAAAGTTGTGGCAGTTCGTCGAGGCTCGCTGCCCGCAAGATACGACCAAGAGGCGTCACCCGCGGGTCCTGCGAAGCCTTGAACACCGGACCCTCCCGTTCGTTGAGGCCAGCTACTTCATCCAGCCGCCGCTCGGCGTCGACGACCATGGTGCGGAACTTCCATAGTGTGAATGTGCGACCGTTCAGCCCGACTCTCGGCTGAGCAAACAGAAAGGGTCGGCCGTCTTTCAAGAGAATTCCGAGTGCAATCAAAGCGCCGAGCGGAGCCAGCACGATCATCGCGGTTGCTGCTACCACAAGGTCGACAAGGCGTTTGCAGGCGGTGGCAAGCGGCTGGTCTGGTACCGAAACCAGGCTCAGCACTGGAACGCCAGCGAGATGGTCGAGGCGACTGCGTGAATTGATGGGCCCCGGAAGCTGTACGGGTATGCGAACCGCCTTGCCTTGCTGCTCTACCACTTGAGCGATGGAGCCGATCTGCGACCACGCGCCCAGCGGAAGACAAACGACCACCTCGTCAACGACCAGATGCTCAAGCACAACCGGAAGGTCTTCGACCGTACCGAGACGGCGGTAGTCGTGAAGGCTTCGGCCCTGTGAATCGAGGAACCCGATTACGTTCAACCCGGCCTCAGAATGCGCAGTTGCTTCGCTGGTGAAGCCTTCGGCAACCGGACCGGAGCCTATGACCAGCACGTTCACGATGCCCTTGCCCGCGGCACGGCGATTACGGAACCAGAGACGGACCGTTCTCCGTGTGCCGACCATGCCGAGTAGGGCCGTCGGAAAAAACGCGATGAGAAAGAGCCGACTGACGTCGTCGCGATCGAACAGGAACAACACGGCCAGGGAGGCGACGGCGAGAATTCCGACCGCCCTTGCGGCCCGTTTGAGGTCGAGCAGCCACGAATCGGTGGGGCGGATCTCGTACTGGCCGGCCACAAATGCGATTGCGCATGCGGCGGTCACGTAGAGGGGAATCAGCGACGACCAACCGGGGAGTGCCCCGTCCCACACCTGCGTCCAGTTGGCTCCGAAGCGGAAACGGGACACGGCGATGAACGACGCCACGAGCAACATCCAATCGGCCGCGAACACGACCGCCGAGGGGGCGAGGAGCCGGTGTCCTACAAACCCAGGGTCACCGCGGCGGGGCGGGGTCCACTCGATCGCGTCCAAGTCGATAACCCGGGACTCTTCGAGCACCATGGGCCCGTTTGGAAGTTCTGACAAGGTTCCCCCTGATCGTCTCCGCCTCCCGGTATGGCGCCCCTATGGGAGCATACCAAAATAATCCAACCATCGCCACTTAGAGTGACGCTGATCACTTCTCGCAGTATCTGGGGCTACCCTGAACCACCGTCTGACGCCTGTTGAATTTGGTAGGACATGCCGAACCCGAATTCCCACCGAAAGCTCTGGGTGCTGGCCCTCGTCGGGGGTCTGATTGGCGTAGGGCTAATCGGAACGGTGCAGTTGGTCCTGACCGACGGGCCGGACCTTTTTGACTCAACAGCCCTTTCTTCGCCAACCACGACTCGATCTTTACCTACAGCAGCGTCGAGCGCGTCCGCCCCCTCCCCCTCACTTTCCTCCCCGCCGTCAACTGAATCTGAAAACACCACATCAAGTACAGGCCAAGTTGCTGGTGAAGAGACCGAAGGCGATCCGCCGGTTCCGACCGTTGCAGACGTCGACGCCGACCTCTTTGTCGCGCCGATCGCTCGGGGCTCCGGAAGCGGTCTCAGCGCCGCGGACGCAGCCGATATCAACAACCTCAACGAACTGATTGCGAATGCCCAGCCCGACGACGTAGTCGAACTGGTGACCGATGCCGGCG
>JANMST010000374.1:0-9223 GCA_031389635.1 Acidimicrobiia bacterium
CACGGTGTTCCGTCCTGACTTCTCTTGGATCGACCTCCCTGTCTTCGGGGAGGACGAGATCGAACCGATGCACCGGCGCGGGATCGTCGCCATTGAACCGGGTCTGTACTTCGTTGGCCTGTTCCTTCTCTACGCGGCCTCGTCGGGGTTGGTTGGTGGCGGGGGAGGGACGCCGAGCACGTCATCGAGGCCATCGTGTCCCGGACCAGCGGAGATCGGTCCGCAGGTAACCCGGATCCGACCGCAACCCTGGCGGAGCCGTCCGACTACCTTCCTCCGAGCGAGCTGCCGAGGTGTCATGAGAGACCAGCAGGCCAACAGCGCGCGTCGTAGCTCAAACCTAGACGTCCTGGCCCCGAGCGTTGGACGTGGCAATGATAGGAAGGTAGGGGGGATGAGGGTCTCGATCGATCCGGAAGGCACCGAAATCGAGGTGATCCATGAACTGGTCGACTTCTCGGGCAAGAAGGTGCTCGAGGTGGGGTGCGGAGACGGGCGAATGACCAGGCGGTACGCCGACCGGGCCGCCTTGGTCCTGGCCCTAGATCCCAACGCGGAGAAGATCGAACGGGCAATCGACAGCACCCCCGAGCCACTCCGTTCCAAAGTCCGCTTCCGGGTGGCCGACATCGCCGATGCCGAGCTTGCTCAGCAGGCCTTCGAGGTGGCCATCCTCTCCCACTCGCTCTGATGCATCCAACTGGAGGGCGTCGTGCACGCCCTGAGACGGATTCATCACTCGCTGCGACCGGAAGGCGTACTGCTCGACCTTCATCCACAGCCAGAGCACGCTGGGGTGGAGGTGTGGCAGGAAGGTCGAGTCGAGCGCCTCGGCCACGTCGGCCAAGAGGAAGACATCAGGGACATCCTGGAGGCCCGCGACCGACTGGACCTAGTCGAAGGGGAAGGCTGGTACATCACGGAGCGCAGAAGGTTTTTCGACCTGCTCTCTCACTTCTCGAGTGCAAAGGATTGGCTGGAGTACCAGGAGCGGGAAGGATACACAGGCGTGGTTTCGGAGGAGTTGCTCGCCTCGGCCAATCGGTTGCTTGCTACCGGAAATGGTGAGTTTGTCGTCCGAGAACCCATCCGGGCTTCGCAACTCAAACGCCTCCCGAGACCGGGAAGGTATGATCCAAGCCCCGGGTTTGGTCCTCTCCCTGGGAAATGACCGCTCCCAAGACGGCGAAGAAGGTGAGGCGGGAAACCTGGTCAGTCTCCCAACATCCCAGTGAGCGGGTTTCGTCGATAAGCATCCACCAACGTCGAAAAACACCCCCGGATGATCATGGATCAAGTCTCAGAGCTCCCGCGACGTCGAGGGTCCATCCGAGATCGTCCGATCTAGGCACGTAACGCTCGATTCGCCTAGTGCGCTGTAACGGCACGTATCGGGTGGCTACGGTCAATGCGGGCCGGTGGCCGTGAATTGTGCGATGGAGCCGACCACTTCTATCTCGACTGTATGAAACGACTCCTCGAGGATCCTGCGAAGCCCTTCTTCGGTGTCCGCAAGGTTGTCGAAGACACCCCGGCGGTTGAAGGCCCAAAGGGATGCCCGAGCAAGCGGTGTGTGTTGTTCGGCACGTCCCAGGACGGTTCCGCCGAACAACACGCCGTCCGGCGTGAGCACGGCGGCGACGTTTCTAATCGCAACGGCCTTGTGAGGCTGGGGACCGGGCAGACAGTGGAGTACGTAGTTCAGCGCAGCCGAGTCGAACGGGCCCGGTACCGGCAATGGTTTCAATACGTCGGCCTCGACGGTGCTCACCTTCATCGGCGCTAGCCGACGAGAGACGTGAGCTAGGACGGTGGGATTTGGGTCAAGCAGGGTCACCTCAGCCTCGGAGGGGAGGCCGGACCTGTCGAGGAAGTATCCGGTGCCGGGACCGACGTCAAGGTGTCTTAGCCCCAAATTGTGCCGATAGCGGTCTATCACCTGGGGGGTGGGGCACCGCCACACCGCTCGGGCCATGAATCCGAGGACGAAGGGGTCGTAAATCGCCAAGAGCCGACGTGTGTAATCCGCCTGGCCGCGATACGCAGGATCGTCAGGGTTCACATTTCTCCTCGACTAAGGGTTCTCGATACTCGAATCATTGGCCATCAGAGTTACCGAAACGCCAAGAGCGGCACCGGGATTGAATCGCGCATCGGGGGCGGTCGTCGGCTTCCTGATGACTCGCGGCACGGCTTGAGCTCAGTCCGATTTCACCCAGACGGAGAGGCGTTCGGGTTGGAACGTCCGTTCCACTGCGCTGTGCAATTGCGCTGAGACTGCGCCGAGGTCGGTTGCTCTTCGCAGCGTGTCGGTGAATTCCGACAGAGCCTGGGCGGCGTCTGTGTGAGTCCGGTTGAAGCGACGATCGACCGCTCGCTGTATCCGGTTTCGCATCGGATTGGCCAGGGCTGCCACGGCCAGCGTCGAGCCTGCCACCGCCAAGTCGCCCTGCAGGGGCAACAGTTGACGCAGCACAAAGACAAGGGTGGCGTACGTGCCAAAGAGAAGGACGGTCAGGAGACCGTACGAGACTGTGCGAGAGACGATCCGCTCGATGTCGTAGAGCCGATAACGGAGGATGGCAGCTGCAACCCCGACTGGGAACATGAGCGTGGCGGGAATCAGCGACAGCTGGGCCCATCCGGTCCACCCTCCGAATTCGAAGACCGGCTGCGAAAGGAGGAAGATCAGAGAGAACTGCACGATCGTAAGACCAAGAGGCAGGATCAGCCACTTGGCCTGCAAACGTTCAAGGTGGGTAGACACCTTCCGGTACCGGTACACCTGACAGATAACGACGAATGAAAAGACGACGATCACGAGCGTCAGGTCGAGCGTCCATGTCCCCTCGGAGAAGTCGGGCGGCCGATCGGGGAACATCGCCAATACCCTGGGAAGGCCAGGCAGGGCTAGCAAGATCGTGGCCAGCACCGGGGCCGACATCCACGCCCTGGCTGGTACCGAGCGGCCGTTGGGAAAGAGTGCAAAGACCAAAACAAACGAGCCGAAACCGACAAAGAAAACTGCACGGACGATCCCTTCCAGCTCGGGCACGGTGCTCATGGCTGCGAAGGTCGACTTGGTCAAAGCGGCTGTGAACGTTATGAACATCAGTGACGTGAGCAGCGCCATGGGATCGGCTGGCCTCTTCCAGAACATCACTGCACCGATGGCCGTCATCAAGACCAGGGGCAGAATCAGTCCCACCGCCGCCCCCACAGCTGGATCGATGCCCGCCTGAGCGAGCGCGCCGAACACCGACTCGGATCCAAGGATCGTCGGGTCGGCTAACCCGACCGCAAAGCCGAAGACAGTCAAAGCCAAGGTGGGCACGACCACCGACAGCCACACAACTCGCGCCACCGCCAGACCCCGCCCACTCAGCTGCCTCCGAAACAACACCGCACCCGCCTCCATACCAGCCGTCGTCTCCTTTGTTCGATCGGAAGCGACGATATCGGCGAGCCGCTACGAAAGCGTTACGTGACCAGTCATATTGGCAAAGCCGGCCCCGTTCTCCCAGCACACCAAGGTCAAGCTTGACTCCCTCCCCGCTCCCCCGGGATCATCTGATCGCGAGCGATAACACGCCGATAGAAAGGTGCTCAGTACCGGCACATGCGAGTGTGGCCGGCTTCGTGACTGTTTAGACGCCCTCGGCGAGCTGGCGTTCATACTCGTCTGCGTCGAAGTTCCCGACCGATACGGCGACAAGATCGTCGGCGGAGAAGGTCCAACTTTCCCACCCGTTGAACCTCACCGAATGGCCAGCGCCGCCTGGACCGGTGTTGGTGCCCTCATAGGTCCAAAGGTACACGGCGTTGTCAGCAGCTCCGCGAACCCGGTCCATTATCACCACCGTGTCGGGAAACGCGTCGTAAAAGCTTTGGACTAGTTCTGCGATGGCGGCTCTTCCAACGGCAGGCTCACCGCCATTTACGGCGATCGAACCGTCTTCAGCGAAGAAGGATGCGACGGCATTTGCGTCGTGCGAACACCAGGCTGCCGTGTAACAAGTAGCGAAGGCCTCTAGTTGATCGGCTGTCATTCGGGTAAGGGTACGTGGCGTTGACCGTTCCTGCTTCCTCACTGACGTGACCAGATCAACAGATCCCGCGCAGTACCGCCGAATAGCCAACCCGCACGGGATCGGCACCTCGGTGTGCGGATGCTTCGAACCGCAATGCAAGACTGGGGCGTCGATGGATACAAGCGAGTCCCGCGTGAAGCAGGAGCGACGATCTTGGGCAGAACGGCAACAGCGCTTCAAGGATTGTGAGGAGAAGTTCCAGCGGAAGCTAGCTGCTGCCACCGATCCCGAAAGAGCGACGGGTGTTGAAGCACGAGTTTGGTGCCGCGCGACGCTTGCAGCGAGAAGACGATGTTCGGCTGGGAAAGCTGTTCTTGGCGATCGGTATCGAGAGCGTGGCGCTTGTGGAGGCAGAATTAGAACAGTTCAAACAGACGTGCTCAGTCCCGGGGGACATGGCCTTGGACCACTACCATGCCCTTGTTTCAGCCATCGGTCGTACTGGCCTCCGACTATAGGAGCGGTGCATGGTCAAGTCTGAAGAGGGGTTTGCGGTTCCTTCTTTCGGACGTGTGATCGTCTTCCTGATCTGCACCTTCGCGCTGACATGGTTGGCGTTCCTACCGCTCATTTTGGAGTGGGTCCGCCCCGAGTCAACAGCCGGTACCGTCCTGCTTCCGCTGGTCGGGATCGGGGCTCCGACTATCACCGCTTTCGTTCTCGTCGCCGTCGGCTCGGGTCGCCAAGGGGTCGGAAGGTTGTGGCGGAGCGGGTTGCGTTGGCGAGTCGGTATCCGCTGGTACCTGGTGGTCCTGCTCCTCCCGGGTCTCGCCTTCGGCGCCAGTTGGGTCGCAGGATCCGGGCTGAGTGGGGATGGATCTCAATTCAACCCTTGGATCCCGGCGGTGATCTCCGGCCTGCTGGCGGGGCTATTGGAGGAATTCGGCTGGAGTGGTTTCGCCTTCCCCGGGCTGCAGGCCCGTTACGGATTCCTGCGGGCGGGAATCGCCATGGGCTTCGTCGTTGCCTTCTGGCATCTTCCCCTGTTCTTCACTCCCGGCCAGCCCCAGTCCCGGTTCTCTTTCGTGCCCTTCCTGCTGACTCTGGTTCCGGTAAGGATTCTGTTTGGGTGGGTCTATAGCGCGGGGGGCGGGAGCGTCCTGTTGACGGTGTTGCTGCACGCATCTGGCAATGCCTGGTCCGAGATCCTTCCACTGGGCCCCACCGCTTTCGATACATCCTGGCCGGAGATTCTCGTCTTCGCGATCGCGACGGTGATCGTCGTCCTGAAATATCGAGGACCTGTGGCGCCAACCCTCGCCAATAGGTCAGCCATCTGACCGAAGTCATTTGTCGGAGGGAATCCCACGATTCGATAGCATTTCGGCGCTTGGCACGATGCTCCCCCTCGGCCGTACACCGTGCCGCGCACCGACCGCTCTTCACACCACCATCGGAGACATTCCGACTAAGACGCCGCCACCTCGGGCCAGGCCTTGGTCGCCTCGGATGAGGTCATCAGATGGAAGTACCGCCCATGCTCGCCCCGTCGCGTCGTATCCCCTACGAGGGGTCGGCGTTTTTAGCCTGGCAAGGAGAAGCCCGAGTTCACTGGGCGGTAGGGCCCCTTCCAGCGCGAGGAGATTGCTCAAGGTGTGTGCGATCGCGACTGAACCGGACTGAAAGACCTCGTCGACGCTCGTGTTGACGCCAACCAGATGTGACTTGATGCGCTTGCGGGCCAACTCGCTCATCAATTGGGGAGCCCGGGATTTGGCCCGGTAGGCGTCGGGCAGAACGATCAGAATGTCGTCATGTTCGAGTTCGTCCGAATCCAGGCTTACCGCAATCTGCGTTGCAACCCAGGCGTCGTGGGTCTGCTGATCAGCGAACGACCGCATCACGACTGCATCATCGTCTGTCATGAGCTGCGGAAAGTAGTCTGGATAGCTTTCTCTTGATCGTTCGAGCGTGACCCTGGAGCCCTCGATCAGCTCCCCTGGACGACGCGGTCGCCAATATCGCGCCAAAGGCTTGGCTCATCGGGATGCTGGAGGAGACCCCCATCACGGGACACACCAAGGCCGAGAGCGTGAGCGGTGGCCAGCGCCCACGGAGTGTTCCGGTAGCAAACCGGCAACACGATGTCGCGGCGGGGACCGTCGGCTGTCGACGCGAGGCTAACGAGGGTTTCGCCATTCGGCCCTGTGCCAAACAACTGATCGGTGGTCGGCATGGCTGTCTCGGAAAGATTCTGAAGTTCGTCGTAGCCCCACACCACCCTCTTAGGGTCTTTGGTAAACATGTAAACCAGTTGAAACAACTCTGGGCGGAAGATCCTGTGCTTCATCGATCAGCCCGGCATCGAACATGGGTTGAACGTCCTGTGTCGATGCGACCGATAGGAGTTCTCGACAAATACCTTGAAAGGCGTCCTCCAATCCATACTTACCGCGGGCATATGCCCAGTCCCGGGGTGTCTCGCCCAAGGAGGCTGCGATCAGGCTGTAAACCCCCGGCCGCCCCCTCGACCCCCAAGAGTGGACAATCCGAAGGTGGCCAGAGTCGGGCTTGTCGTTGGTGTGTTCGAAGGTGAACCGGGCGACCAGATCATCAATTTGTTGATAGAGAGCTCTGGAGTGGAAGGTGAGAACGATCCTCCAATCAGGATGTTGGGCGTGCCAATAAGCTGCTTTGAGTGCGAGCACGACGGTCTTACCGGACCCTGCCAAGCCGCGAATGCGTTGAGGGCCCTACGGGCCTCTGCAAAGCCGTGGCCATCGATCGTGGCATAGGCTGCGGAGTCGATCGGCAAATAGGAAGTCGCATGGCGGGTGCGAGTGGTATCCAGTTAGTCGGCCCAGACCGCTCGAGACCGGTGTCGTGGTCGGCAGTGGCTGGCGCGATCTGAAGCCCCCTGCAATGGCAGTAGCCCAGCTCATAGGGAACCGCCTGTCGGCGCTGGTCGGCGCAGTCTTGTTCGCCGGGGCGGGAGCCACGATGGGCTCGATGAACGCCGGATGGTGCGGACTGGAGCGGAACGCCAACGCTCTGTTCCCTCTTCTCGGTGTCGGCTCGGGCCTGGTGGTCATCGGATTCGTTCGAAGCGATCTGAAGCGCGAGCTGTACCGGGCCGGGGGGTTTGGACGCGCCGCCCGATGGTTACTGGTGGTGGGCCCAGTGCTGATGATGGTGAGCGGACTGGTCGAGTTCGCGATCTTTGGAACCCTTGCCTTGGGGTTCGGGCTCGTCTCCCTTGCCGTGGTCGTCGTTCGCCGGCGATTGCTCCATCCCGTTGACCGCCTGCTGATTGCGTTGTCAGCCGTGAGCAGCCTTACGTGGAATACCGAGACGGTCTCGGCTTTCCTCCTCGTCGGCGTGGGATTGCTGTGGGCAGTCCTCTCGATGCGGGTCTTGACAGCCTCCGCCGGCTCGTAAGCCGAGCATCTCAAAATGAGACGCAACAAACGGGGCAGGGTCGTCAAAGAGCCTTCTCGATCTTTAATCCCGCAACATGGCCTCGGAGGATCTGAAACGGCGCAGAACAGGCATATGGCAGACAAGCCAGAAAACCTGTCGATATAAAGCTCAATCGACCCTCGCGCAGAAAGGGGGGCCGTAGGAACCGCACAGTGATCTGCTTTTCGGTCGGGATGGTGGCCGGTCTGGATACCGGCCGGAAAGGAGCGGATTGTGCACGTCTTCTTGATCGCCAGATCGCTGGAGCAGCCCCCCCGACGGCGGCGCGCGGTGCTGACCGGAGTCGCACTGTTTCTCAGTGTCATCGAGAGTGGCGATCGCGGAGGATGTCGACAGGGTCACAGAGACGATCAGACTGGCCTTTCTAGACGATCCGGTGTGGAGCATCGCCCTGGCACGCCTCGACGGTTCAACAGGTCACCTCGACGGGTACTGGCGGCTCTATGTGGAAGGAGCGCTGAGATACTCGACGGTGTTCATGAACGACGACGCTTCGGCGGTATCGGTGTGGCCTGCCACCGGGTGGCACCCAGCCGTCCGAAGCTCAACACGCGCCTCTCGAAAAGCTCATCAGGACAAACCTGGAACCCGACAAGGCGCGAGCTCTGTTTGAACTTTGGGATCGGTTCGGTGCCAACCATCCCCGCCAGGAACCGCACGCCTACCTGAGTCTGCTCGCCACTCATCCCGCCCATCGGGGCCGCGGCCTCGGCCAACAGCTTCTCTCCGAGGACCTTACCCGCTTCGATTCGCAAGGATTGGCTACCTATTTGGAATCGACCAACCCTGGGAATGATCACCGTTACGAGCGGGCAGGCTTCCAGAAGATCGCGCCTAGTTCGCCTGCAGCCTCCCCGATGGATTGGTGGGGGTGAACTTGCACGGTGCGAGCGACCGGTTCGCGCCCACCGGGTTGCTCAGATGGGAGCTTGATGGCGCTATCCGGGAATGACTCAGGGGTGGGTCCGGTTCCACACGGTATGGATCCAGCCATCGAACAGGCCCTGGTGCAGGGCGGCATAGTCGACATAACCACCACCGGCCGCAAGAGCGGTCAAGCCCGGCGGATCGAGATCTATCTACACAATCTCGACGGCGTCTTCTACCTCACCGGTCGACCCGGCTTTCCACGCGACTGGGTCGCCAATCTCGTGTCGAACCCCCGAATGACTCTCCACCTCAAGCGAGGAGTTGCGGCCGATCTGGCCGCCAGCGCAGAGGTGATCACCGACCCCGAGGAGAAGGGCAAGATCATCCTTCGTGCCCGCATCGAGAGTTGGGGCGCCAGTCCGGAAATGGCTCGGGCCGAACTCGACCACTGGGTGGCCACCTCACCCCTTGTTCGTTTCTCCATCGACTGACCACCAGCCCACCTGGCGACCACCTCTCGGGGTGAGGACGCGAACTCTCCTATCAGCATTTAGTCTCCCGCGGCGGTCGGGCCCCCGGTTTCGCCCTCCAGTGGACAAGTGCTGGCAAGGGAAGGGACGGAATGGTGACAGACACGAGCCGGGCGGGGTTGAGCGTTGCCGTCGCAAGAAGAGCCCAGGCCCCCGAAGCAGTCAGCGCTTCAAACCGGATGGCAGACCGGCGGGTTCTGATCGGGAATGGCTGCGTGATCTCGATGGACCCCGACGTCGGTGACTTCGTGAATGCCGACGTTCTGATCGAGGGCGACATGATCAGCCGCATCGGTCCGAACCTTCTCGCCG
>JANMST010000375.1:0-6931 GCA_031389635.1 Acidimicrobiia bacterium
TCAGGTCGTCGATCGTCTCGATCGCCACGACCTAGTCACCACTCGATATGTAGCCCGCGTCGACCTTGGCCACCGGACCCTCGAACAAGTAACCCATTGGTATGAGCAGAAAGATGATCAGAGAGATCACCGGCGGCGAAGAACGAGACCACCACACCGATCCCGTAGGCCACCGGTCCCATGAGATAGCTGTTGAGCACCTGGCGTACCAGCCGATGGTCGCAGTCAGGTCTGAGCAACCGACGCCGCCAGCCGGCGTACCACCACACAAGGTTGAACATGACTGCGAGAGCCACCATCGCCAGTCCGTAGACCCCGATAGCGACCCGCTGCTGCTCCGGCTCTAGCAAGTACTCGGCGAGCAGCGCCTTGGGGAAGGGCATGATCGCGATCGCCATCAAGAAGAAGATGTTGAGCAAGAGGAACCGGTGGTCCACGCCCCTGAGCAGGTTGAACATCCGATGATGGTTGAACCAGTACGCCCCGACCAGGAAAAAGGTCACGATGTAGGCTGCGTATGAGGGCCACTGCTCCACGAGAGCGGACCCGAGATCCGATCCGCCTGCTCCCGATTCGACGATCGGAACAGTGACTTCGAGGGCCAGAAGCGTGATGGCGATGGCGAAGACACCGTCCGTCAACGCCGCCAATCGATCAACCGCGAGATAACGGGCTTCCTGACCGTGTTTAGCTTTTTTTTCTGCCATGTCTACCCGCGCGAGGTCCGCGAGGCTACCTCGCCGAATCCACCCGGATCGCTCTCAGCGTTCGGAAAGGGCGCGTACTGCCGTCTGAGGGATGGCGTTCGCCTGCCGCCAGCTTCCTGGCACTCTCGCCAGGGACTGATCCAATGCTGTGGCGATTCAGCTCACGGAACTGCAAGCTTCCATTGGTAGACCCACTGGCCCCTCCATGAGCGAGGGACGGCCCTAGGCGCGATCGAGCCGAGCTTTGGCTCGGTCAGCCTGAACCTTCGCCCCGGTTGCGTAACGCGCAGCCGCACCATGTCAACACTCATGGCATATTCCGGAACCGTCGGGCAGTCGCACGTCCAGCACCACTAGATCGTGCAAGTCGAATCCGGTCCGGCGAACCGCTCCGGTTACGGTGCCGGCTTCCCCCACCACTTCGAGATCTTCTTCGGTTCAAGCAACCCCAGCAGGGCGCGCCGGACGATCTCGTGGTCGTCGACCAGCAGTATCCGCATCTATTCACCGTAAACCCGGCTGGCCCCGTTCTCGATAGGCTGCCAACAATGACCGGGGTCTCTCCAGAGCGGCTCGCCTCGCTGATAGAGGGAGCGGTGGCCGTCACTGCCAATGCCGATCTGACGCAGTTGTTGTTTGCCGCCGCCGAAACGGCCCGGGACACAACAGGGGCACGCTACGCCGCGATGGGGGTGATCGGTGAACACGGCACCTTGATCGAGTTCCTCCATGTTGGTTTGGAGCCGGGAACGGCCGAGGCGATTGGGCATCCGCCGGTTGGTAAGGGAGTGCTGGGAACCCTGATCCGCTCCGCCAAGACCATCCGTCTCGATCGCATTGAGGACCATCCCGATTCGACTGGATTCCCTCCCAACCATCCCAGGATGGAGACGTTTCTCGGAGTGCCCGTCCGAGTGGGTGAGCGAGTCTTCGGCAACCTCTACCTCACTGAGAAACCCGGGGGCTTTACCGAGGAGGACCAGCACCTGGTCGAGGCATTGGCGGTAATCGCCGGGGCGGCCATTTCAAATTCCAGGATGCAACAGAGGATGCGGCGGCTGGCCGTGGTCGATGACCGCGAGCGGATCGCCCGAGACTTGCACGACGCCATCATCCAGGACATTTTTGCTGTTGGTCTCCTCCTACAGGGACTCGCTTTGCGGACCGAGGACGACCGGGAGCGGATAGACCTGGAGGACGCCGTGACTCGCCTTGATAGGGCCATCGCCACTCTGAGCTCGGCTGGGGCCGCGACTGTGAATACGTTCTCGATCCGGGCTCTCGGGCCGCCATCTCCTTCGGGTGTTCGGCATACCCGAGGCGTTCTTTGTCCACCCTGCAGGCCTGATCGTCGGAAAGATCATTGGGCAAACAGACGCGATTCTCTTCGGCTCCACCTTCGATCAAATCCTGCCGGGTGACCAGCCTGGCGAACGCACCGTCGGCACCGTCCAAAGCGGACCGAGCGGCCGATCGATCGACATGACAGACGGCCGTCCTCTGACTCCTCGGGCCGTCGCCGAGCCCTCGTAAGCAGTACGAACTATGGTCGAAAGTAGTAGATCGACGAGCACGTGTCAGTTGCTAGTTTCCCAAGATCAGCAGCCTCAAGGGATCATCGGTCGGAGAGGTCGAGCGATCGAAGTCCTCTCGTGCTTTTAGGATGCAAGGGGATCATGGCCAGACAGCACGCTGAGTTGTATGAGATTGGCCCTGCCGCCACCGCCACCGCCACCGAAAGCCTCCATCCAGCGGCAGACAATGGGAGCCATAGATGATTCCGGCACCCGCCGATCCCACCACTACCGAGGTCCCCCGCAGACGAGGTTTGCTCCATTTCATCGCTCTGCTCATCGTGGGCGTTCCCCTGGCCTGGTGGATGACCGGATCGGAGATATCCACCCACGCTTCGGAACGGCTGGCAGCCGAGCCGGGAGGCCCGGCCCCCGATTTCACTTTGACCCTGTTCGATGGGACCGACTTCACACTGTCTCGACACCTGTCGGGTGATGGGCGGCCGGTCGTGATGAACTTCTGGGCGTCATGGTGCGTGCCCTGCCGCGAGGAGATGCCCTCCTTCGACTCGGTTGCGCAGAAGCGACCCGATGTTTTGATCCTGGGTGTCGCCGTCGAGGACACCGACGCCGCCGCCCGGGCGTTCGCCACCGGGGTCGCTGTCGGGTATCCGCTCGGATTCGACGTCGACGGCGCGATCCTCGAGCTTTACCCGATCCTCGGGCTCCCCACTACGTGGTTCATCACCGTGGATGGACTGATCGCCAATATCCGCGCAGGACAGCTTGGCCAAGACGAACTCCAACGACTCATCGACCAACTCCTCACCGAATGATCGGAGCCAACGCCCCGCGCCAAACCAGTCAACCGCAGGCGTTGGGGATTTCAACTGCCTGGAGCTCGCTGCTGCTCCGTTGATTCAATTGCCCGGGTCGCCGTCGCCAGCGACGAAGAAGCCGAGCCCCCCTCTCCCCGGGAAGTTGAAGGCGTGGGTGACCATGGCGAAGCGCCCATCTTCCGCCGCCTTCATCTCGATGATGGCTCCCTGGGCGGGTGCCAGATCAACCACCTGGGCACCGTAGTTGCCGGGGTTGCCACTGACGAGCTGGTAGCCCTCCTTGATCACGGTATCGAAGATGGTGCCGACCACGTGGAAGGCGGAATCGATCGAAGGACCAGCGTTGAGCACGAACAGCCGAATCACCTCGCCGGTGGGGATCTGGATGGGGTTATCGGCGTATTGGTGGGCGACTCCGTTGAATAGGACCAGGTCGGGTGATGGTGCGCCCTGATCGGCCTTGGTGAGGTCGCTGATCTCACCTTGCGGTCCTAGATACCACTCCGATTGGACGAAGGCGAACTCCTCGGCGACCGGTGTCAGGCCTTCGGCGGGCTCGACGATCACCATTCCATACATGCCGTTGGCGATGTGGTGAAGGACGGGCGGGGTTCCGCAGTGGTACATCCACACCCCGGCGTAGTCGGTCGTGAACTCGTAGATCAGATCCTCCCCCGGGTTGATGGTCCGCATCTTCTCGTTCATAGCCACCTGGGAGGCGTGGAAGTCGATCGAGTGGGGGACCACGGCGTCCTCGGAGATGGTGAGATGGACTCGGACGGTGTCACCGACCCGGGTGCGGATCACCGGACCGGGAACGGTGCCCCCGAAGGTCCATACCTTCTGGCTGTAGCCCTCGGCTACGGTCATCGGCACTTCTTCCACCAACAGCTCGACCTCGATCAAATCGCCTCCGTCGGGAGCGCCCCCCGCCACCAGGGTGATCCCCGGTCCTTCCCCGCGCTGGGGAGCCCGCGGGTCGGCCAGCTCGTACGGTGGCGCGTTGGGATCCGGCTGGATGACGTTCGCGCCGACGGAGGAGCCCTGATCGTCACCGCTGGTGATGCCGGGTGCCACCCCGCCGGAATCACGCCCGGGGAGGGTTGCTGCCACCAGAGCCCCGACCGACATTAGAAGGGCCAGGGCGATGGCCCCCCAGCGGAAGAACCGCTCCAGACCCGGCTCACGCCGGCCTTTATCGCCTGGGGGGGTGGGTGGGGAGCCGGGTGCGGTGGAAACCGGGTGATCGTCGATAGTGGCCATTCATGCCTCCTGGGGTCGGGTACCAACCGTGGTGTTGGCAAGCGTGTCGAGCAGTGCGGTGCGAGCATGGCTCCAGGCCATGTGCAGACTGCACGGCCCATTGGTCAGACAAGCGCCGTGGCGAAGCACACAGACGTCGGCGGGAGGGCCGCCCTCAACCGCTTCGATGACGTCGAGTACCGAGATGGTCGAAACCGGCACTACTAGCCGATAGCCGCCGTTCCTTCCGGGATCGGAGGCCACCCACCCTGCTTTGACCAGTGGCGACATCACATGCGGGAGAAAGCCGTTGGTGGATTTGGTGGCTGTGGCCAGGTCGGCCGCTTTCACCGTCACGCCCTGGGCATCCAATTCGGTCAGCGCACGGATCGCGAGATCGGAACGCCGGGTGATCTCCAATCTCATCGGAGGGCCTGGCGATTCCGGATTCCTTGACTCATGGATTCAAGGATCGTTCCCATACTGTCCGGGTGCTAGGGGCTTTGGTCCCGATCTCATGGGCCGATTGAGGAATCGTCGGCCAATATTGGCCAGTTGCCAGCACTCAGGCTTAGTCGCCTTATCCGTCTTCGCCTGTGGTGACTGTCTGGCCCGGCGTGCGCCAATCGGGTCGGTCGGGGGCATCCGGCTCCCAAGAGCGGATGAAGGTGACCACCGCCTTGATCTGCTCGCTGGTAAGTGGTCCCCCGAAGTCGAGGGAGTAGGCGCTCATCGCCGTACCCGGCACTCCCACCGATATGAGCAGGCGGATCTGCTCGTCGCTGGCAGCGCGCAGGAACTGCTGGGAGTTGAGGGTGGGTGCGTCGATGCCTTCCCCGGCCAGGCCGTGACACGAGCTGCAGAACAGCGAAACGATCTCTTGGCCCTGGGCGGCGAGCGAGGTCTGCTGCAGGTCGCGGGCCTCGGACCGGTTAGCCGGCTCCCATATCCGATATAGGGGGAAGGCCAACACCATCGCCGCCATCAACACCAGGCCCCATCGCATCCACCGCTCGGTGGAAGCCTCAAGTAGGGGGTCGTGGGTGAATCCGCCCATCAGGCGCCCCCTTCCATGCAGGACGGTCCCCGGGGCGGTTCGTCGATGGTCTCACCGCCCGGTGGCGGACCGAGGACCGCCTCGCTGGTGTCGATGTAGACCAGCCCGTCATCTCCGATCTCGACCGGGAAGCGGTCCATCCCCCGGGGAGCGGGACCGGCACGGTAGTCGCCCGCCCGGTTGAAGATCGAACCGTGGCAGGGGCATTCAAACTGACCCGACGTCTCGCACCACGGAACCCGGCAGCCCAGATGGCTGCACTTCCAGTAGAGAGCCACCACGTCGCCGTTGATCCTGGTCAGGTAGCTGCGGGCGGCGGCAACCGCCAGCACCTCGGAGTCGGGCACCGCGGCCTCGGGAACGGTGCGCAATAGGCCGCCGAAGCCAGAAGCCGGGGTCGATTGCAGCAGATCCCAGGAGGTCCACGCCCCTGCCGCTCCGATCAGCGTCAGTCCCCACCTCCAGGCGTTGGCGAGGAACTCGCGGCGGGGCACGATCTCGCGGCTCACAGCTCACCGTGCCATTCGATCCAGGGCCACACCCAGGACCAGTTGGGGCCTCGGAAGGCGAACCCGATCAAGGTCAGGATCACCCAGATGACCAGGAAGGCGGTGAAGGCCGTGACCGCCACCTTGCGGTTGCGGGGTCGTAGATAGGGGCTCCGATCGATGTAGGGAAGGGCCAACAAGCCGATCACGATCGCTCCCGGCACCAGCACCCCGGCGACCAGCGGGTGGAATTGGGCGAGCAACTCCTGGAGGGCGGCGAAATACCAGGGAGCCTTCTCCGGGTTGGGGGTCAGGTTGGGGTTGGCCACCTCGCGCAGGGGGGCATCGAAGAAGACCCCCAGCAGCAGAACCACCAGCAAGGTGGCTATGGCCGCCACCGCGTGGCGCACGAGCAGGTGGGGCCACACCAGCACCGCGTCCTCTGCCTCTAGGTCCTTGCGCTCGCCGGCGGCCGGTTTGCCCGGGACGATCCCCAACAGCCGACGGTCGTTGACGATCACCGGTTGTGGGTTGGAGGCCTGATCCCGGGTGGGTTCACTCATCCGGTTCGTCCCTCGCGACGCTGAGCATGGCGTCCTTCCGCCAGCGCCACAGATGTATTACGAGGATCAGGACCAGGAGAGTGGGCAGGGCCGCCACATGTAAGACGTAGAAGCGGAGCAGCGCCGCCGATCCCACCACCGGCCCACCGAGCAGGATCTCACGGACCTGGTCTCCGATCAGCGGCACGTAGCCGGCCATCTCGGTACCGACGGTGACCGCCCAGAAGGCGAGCTGATCCCAGGGGAGGAGGTAGCCGGTGAAGGACAGGAGCAGGGTGAGGACGAGCAGCACCACCCCCACCACCCAGTTGAACTCGCGGGGCTGTTTGTAGGCGCCCCGGTAAAAGACCCGCGACATGTGGGTCGCCACCGCCAGCACCATCAGGTGGGCCGACCAGCGATGGACGTTGCGGATGTACTGGCCGAACGCCACCTGGGTCTGGATGGTCTGGATGTCGCCGTAAGCGGTGGCGGGCGAAGGCACGTAGAAGAACATCAGGTAGATCCCGGACGCCACCAGC
>JANMST010000103.1:0-1777 GCA_031389635.1 Acidimicrobiia bacterium
TCTTTGGCGAGCTTCGCGGTGCCTGTGGCCGCCACGATCGTCGGTGATATCACCGATCCGGGGCAGATCGGGGCCCGACTGGGCCGGTTCCGTTTCGTGGGAGACATCGGTTTGATCACTGGGCCCCTTGTGGTCAGCGCCCTCTTCGAAGGGGCAGGACGGGCGACCGCGTTCGGATTCGTCGCCCTGGTTCTGACGGTCACGGCCGTCCTGTCATGGCGCCTGCTCCCTGACCGAGACAGCGCACAAGACGGGGATGAGGGCGAGGACTCGACGTGAGGGCCGATGGGCGACGAGTCACACGGTTACCCTCGCCCTCGTGAACGCTGGTGGGAACGGGGAGACGCGGGCTTCGAGACCCCCCACCCTGCGTGATGTCGCCAGGGAGGCCGGGGTTCATGTCTCGACTGCGTCACGCGTTCTCAACGACCAGGCCGCCGCAGGTCGGATCACCCAGGACACGGAGGAGCGGATCAAGGAGGTTGCCCGCAGGCTGGGCTATCGCCGCAACACCATCGCTCGTGCCCTTCGCACCGGTCGCACTCTGGTGGTGGGAATGGTCGTGCCCGACGTGGCCAACCTCTATCAGGCAGGCATCACCAGAGGGGCGGGAGACGTCCTCTACGCACACGGCTATTCGCTGATCCTGGCCAGCACAGATGACGACCCCACACACGCCGAGTCCCAAGTCTCCGCCATGCTCGGTGCCCAGGCGGAGGGCCTCATGTACGGAGTCGCCCGTGAAGACGACGTCGCCCTCGCCGGCATCATCGACGAGGGGATCCCGGTGGTCTTGTTCAATCGAGCGGCCGGGCTAGGCGTCAGTGCAGTGTTGCCCGATGACCACGCCGGCACGAGGCTGGCCGTCGAGCATCTCCTCTCCCTCGGTCATACGAGAATCATCCACGTCGGCGGACCCGAAGACGTGTCGTCCAGCGTGAACCGACTCAAGGCCTTCGAGGAGACGCTTCGGGTCGCCGGGCTGACCGGGAGTCATCACTCCGCCCAGCGCCAGAACGAGGAGGAGGGGTATCGGGTCACCACGACGTTGCTCGAGGAGCACCCCGACACCTCTGCCGTGGTCGCCGCCAACGACCGCCTCGCCCTGGGGGCGATCGACGCCGTCCGAGCCAGCGGCCGGTCGTGCCCGGAGGATGTTTCCGTGGTCGGTTTCAACGACATGCCGTACAGCGAACGCTTCTCACCACCGCTCACCACAGTCCGCATATCTCAATACGAGCTCGGGGCGAGAACGGCACGGCTTCTCCTGGAGACCATCGCCGACCCGGGGAGGAACCCGGAGACGCAATGGGTGACACCCGAGCTCGTTGTCAGGGGCTCAACAGCACCCCGGACCTGACACCTGCCGGGTCGGGGGTTAGGCTCCCGTGGACAACCGTTTGTGCAATCGGGAGAAGCCGTGGAGAACGCGCCGATGGACCTCGAACAGATGCTCCTCTCCAACATGACCCAGCCGCAGGCGCAGGAGGCGCTGGGACGTGGTACCGCCATAGTTGTCACCGGCAGCATCGAGCAGCACGGGGGCCATCTCCCCCTCGGCACCGATGCCATCGCCGCCCTGACCATCGCCCTTAGGGTCGGCGTTGGACTCGAAGCACCGGTCCTCCCTTTGTCGCCTGTGGGTGTTGCCCCCTATCACCTGCACTGGCCGGGATCTCTGACGATACGTCCCGACACCCTGGTCGAACTCATGCTCGACGTGTGCGAGGGTCTGTCGGCTGCGGGTGTCGAGCGGGTCATTGTGGTCAACTGGCAC
>JANMST010000412.1:0-6497 GCA_031389635.1 Acidimicrobiia bacterium
AGGGCGAGAACAAGCAGGACCGAGCCTTGTCTCACGATGTTGAGCCCGTTCGTCACCGAGAGAAATCGAGTGTTGAGCACTGTGAAGACCACGATGAGGCCCACAAGGGAGGCCCACGGGCCGATGCTCGCAAGGTTGGGAGACCCGCGCCTTCTGCCTTTCGAGTCGCCGTTCGTACCCTGTGTTGGTGCGCCGGCGGCTTGGTTTATCCCGTTCCTCTGGTTCATATCTGTCAGGCCATATGTCCAATGAGCTGGACCTCGCTCGGCTTGTTCTCCGGCTTGGCCTCTAACTCTGCCACGACGCGACCTGCCTTCATAACCACGATGCGGTCACTTAGCCCGATGAGTTCGGGAAGGTCGTCGCTGATGAGGAGGATGGCGACCCCTTGGGCGGCGACGGCGCGAAGGATCGAGTACATGTCCTGTTTCGCTCCGGAGTCGACTCCTTGGGTGGGGTTATCGAGGACCAGGAGCCGGGCTCCCTTGGACAGCCATCGGGCGAGCATGACCTTTTGTTGGTTTCCTCCGCTGAGAGATCCGGCGACGGACATGACCGAGCGTGTTTTGATACCGAGTTCAGTCACGTATCGCTGAGCAGTGGCTTTCTCTTCGCGGAGGTCGAGGATGAACCGCGAAGCACCGGCCACGGCTGCCAACGTGATGTTCCACGAGACCGGGAGTCCACTCATTATCCCGTCCGTTTGCCGGTCTTGAGGTAGGTATCCGACGCCGGCACTTGTGGCGCCGAGCACGCGCCCTGGTGGGAGACCCGTGTCGTCTACGGCGATGGTTCCATCGGTTTGAAGGGTGAGCCCGAAGATCGCTTTGCCTACCTCGGACTTGCCAGACCCGAGGAGACCGGCGAGGCCAACGATCTCGCCTTGGCAAACGTCGAAGCTCACATCGGTAAACGCCTTCGAACTCGACCCACGGACGGTCAAGACGGAACGATCACCAGGGTTTCTGGCTATGTCTTGATGGTATATGTCTCCGAACGTGCGTCCACCCATCAGCTCGTGTTGTTGTCGGTCCGTTACTGTGCTCGGATCCGCCTCGCCGGTCACGACTCCATCGCGAAGCACGTAGATCCGATCGCTTATGGTGACCACCTCGTTGAGCCTGTGCGAAACGAACACGACGGCGGCTCGGTCCTTGATGGATCGGATCATTCGGAATAGGAAGTCCACCTCCGAATGGGCAAGGGCTGCCGTCGGCTCGTCGAGCAGGAGCACCGGTCGTTGCACCTCGAGCAGCTCTGCCAGGGCGAACGCCTTGATAATCTCGATGATCTGGCGCTCAGAGAAGCTGAAGTGACGGATCTCTCTGGTCGGGTCGATCCAGGCGTGACCCAGTTCGGACAGGACACGCCGTGCTCTGGACCTCATTGCGCTATGGTCGATCACCCCGAACCGCGAGAAGTGTCGGTCGTGTGAAAGGTAGAGGTTCTCAGCCACCGTGAGGTTGGGAACGAGAGCCAGATGCTGGTGGATGTGGAAAATGCCGGCCACCGCCGCTTCCCGCGGCGAGGCCAGCACAACCTCTCGATCTTCGAGGACGATCTTCCCTGAATCCGGCGAGATCACCCCGCTAAGAATGTTGAGGAGGGTCGATTTCCCGGCCCCGTTTTCTCCGATCAGCCCAATCACCTCTCCGACGGCGACGCTCAGCGAAACATTGTTGAGCGCACGCGTGGCGCCGAAGTGACGGGTGACGTTCAAAGCGGCGAGTGTGGCGGTCATACGTTGTGATAAATGGCCACGAGCTTGGGGCTTGCGGCGACTGACCGGCAGCCAGAGACCCCCGGCGCACGTCTCAAACGATTATGGTGCCGCCCGTCTGGGTCAGGTCGCGCACGGATTGGAGGGGGTCCGTGGCGAACTGCGCTGCATAGGCGTCGGCAACCTTGGCGAAATCGGCCGAGGCGTACGCTTCGGGAAGCTCGTAGCCCTCGGGCTTATCCGCCTCTCGATGGGCCCAGTGCTCGGCAGGCTGGATCGGAACCAGGAGGTTGCCCGGATCCCAGTCGTCTGGATTGAGCACCTTCGACATCTTCTCGTAATCGAACGGCAAGCGACCCGACTCGTAGAACACTCGGCCATACTCGGCGGCCGCCTCGGGGGTATCCACGATGAAGCCCCCGAAGTACATCATCCGCTCCTCCACCGACGGGCGCCATCCATTCAGATAGTCCCACACTCGGACGATCGAATAGGCACCTAGCCATCCGGGATGGAAGGCGAAGGTCGAGAACATCCGGCCCTGCTCGATGAGGTCGAGGGCTTCGGCGACACCGTCGACACCAGTCACCAACGCATCAATGCCTCGCTCCTCAAGTGCGGTGACGACTGCGATCGCCGACTCGTCGTTTGAGCAGATGACGCAGGCGACGTCGGGGAACGCCGTCAGGAGGTCGTCGATCAACGGCTGGGTGGCGATCCGGCTCCAGTCACCGGGCTCGCGGGCTAGCTCCTTGATATCGGGAAAATCGGCCAGCGCCAGGTCGACGCCGCGGGTCCTCTCGGTGTTGATGCTGTTCCCCCGGATTCCCTCGATGTAGAGGATGTTGCCGGACCCTCCGATTGTCTCGAACGCCTGGGTTGCCACCGCCTTCATGGCCGCCACGTTGTTGTTTACGTGGTATGCCACATAGTTATCACCGATGTCGAGGGGGGTGCTCCAAGCGGCGTTGGCGTGGTTATTCACAGCCGGGATACCGAGTCGATTGAGGAGACCCAGCTGCTCAGGCTGGGAAGCCTCGGAGTTCGCGATCATGGTGATGCCTTCGATACCGAGGGTGGGGGCGTTCTCGAAGGCGGCGGTCTGGACCGAGATGTCGAACTCGTCGACTACGCGCTGAAGATCGATGTTGAGGGCCTCGGCGGCCTCCCGAGCTCCCTGGTCGTAGTTGTAGAAATAGATGTTATTGAGCGTGTAGAACGAGTTGAGCATTTGGCGTCGGACGTCGAGCGGATTGCCCGATCCGGCGACAGTCGACGCGGTCGTGGTGGCGCCGGTTTGACTACCGCATGCTTGGAGCAGGCCACCCATAGGTACCGTCAAAGCTCCCATCGCGGCCAGGCGCAAGAAATCGCGTCTCGTTTGCCTCGGTACCTTCCCCTGATAACGACCGGCCATAATCCCTTACCTCCCGCATCCTCCTAGTCACCAGGACTGGCAACCAGGTCAATTCTCAGAAAACTCGCCGTTTCGGCTCCGCTCAGCCGTGCTAGACAATATTGGTCTCCACGGCAAAAAAAGTCAACTATTGCTCCGCATCAGTGATCAGTGTCACTGATCACTGATGCCAGTCCTGCTTCAAATCCCGCGTCTTAAGGCTCTCTTGATCCGCTGCAAAACAGCACGGCGGTCGACCCGTCGAGCGCCCGGAGATCCCAGGTGAGCCCGAAGTATCAGGCGGGCAGAATGGCGATGACGCCCTCCCCTTCAACCCCATGAACGCTGCCGGGGTGCTTCGCCACCGCCATCGGACGACTCGGTCACCTGTTGGTCCCTAGCCGAGGCAGGGAGGCATCCATCGAGGCGGGGCCGCGTCCGCTCGCCGCTCGGACCCCAGTCGAGGTCGTCTTTGAGGTCGGCGGATCGGCCGGCGATCTACTTCCGGATCAGCAGACCATCGAAGATCGCCGCACAGATGGAAAGGGCGCGTCGGCCGCGGCATGAGGAGCACGCCCCACCCGCCGGTGAGATCGATCCCGTGCACCAACGCTTCCCGATCCGGGCAGCCATGAAGTCCTCCAGACTCATCCGCCCGAAGGTAGCCGGGCCACGCGTGCTGAGATCGAAGGTAAGGCTGGCATCCATCGGCCGATCCAAGGTGGCATACAACTCGGCCAAGGTCTCCACCGGAGCCTTCCCGTCGAGATGTCGATGCATAGTGATGCACCGCCGCGGCCGCCTCGCACCGATCGAATCGGAAGAACCTCACCCACATCGGCGAGGACCTGGTCGGTGAGGGAGTGGGGCAATGAACGATGGTCGCCCGACGCCGTCAAGTATCGCTAATAGGTTGACCCTAGGCGCCGGAAATGAACCAGACACCGTGGGCGGCGACATCCCCGTCGTTCCAATATCGGTGAGGTGTCGACGATTCGAAAGAGATCGCATCACCCGGTCCAAGCTCATAGCCATCGAACGCCACTTGTGCCTTGAGGTGCCCAGAGAGAATCAAAGCGTACTCCCTCCCCGAGTGGCGCATGAGCTTCGAGTCGGTGCTGGACGAGCCTCCCGGCTCGTAAACGACGTGAAGGAAGTTGAGGTCCGGTTCTGAGGGTGGACTGAGTTTCTCCCAGATGACACCCGACTCAAGATCGATGGATTGACGCTCCGCAGCCCTCACCACCGGGCTGGTCGATTCTCGGTCTGTCGACCGCTCCTCGGATTCCGACGCCTCAGGTCGAGAGCCGTCGAAGGTTCTGAAGATCTCATAGACGGTCGTGCCCAAGACTCCGGCGAGTGTGTAAAGGGTGCTCACCGACGGTCTTGACTGGCCGGTCTCGATCTGAGAGATCAGGCTGGCCGAGAAACCAGTTCGTCGTGCGAGTTCACGCTGGCTGAGCTTCTTGCGTTGTCTGAGGACCCGCAACCGTTCGGCCAGGTGTCGCTCGAAACCTTCGTCGTTCAAGGCGTAGACCACTCCGTTGCGAGGAGGGTAGCGGACACGCCTCAGGACATCGTTTAGCAATACTGGGAGGGTAGGACGCCTCAAGAAATCGTTTAGCCACTGATGTAGAAGAGCCGTCGTGGGCCAATCGGGTGGTAGGGGCTGACAGGTTCTCGTTGATCGGGAAGGGGTGTCGAGCAATAACTTCCTAGCCACTCTTGGTGATCGACGAGGTGGGATACATCCCCCTAGAAGCCGAAGCCGACAACCACTTCTTCCAACTGATCTCCTCCCGTTAGGAAAGGACCCCCGGTCATTGTCACCTCCAACAAACCCTTCGCCCCTGGGGTGAAACCTTCGGCGACGCGGTAGTGGCGGCCGCAATGATCGACCGTCTCGTCCACCACGCCGAGGTCATCAACCTCAAAGGGGACAGCTACCGCCCCAAAGACCGCGACATAAGAAGAGTCCCCAAGACGACGCTGGGTGACCAAGAGGGGGTCAAATTGGACCGGCACCAGGGGGTCAAAAGTGGACAGTCGTTGACAGTAGCGGCGTTCCGGGAAACGTCCTTCGCCGATGGGGCTGCGGCACGCTCGACGAGGGCCTGTGAATCCGCGGACCCTATCAAGCGGCTGGTGCATCGGTTAGGCGAGATCGACAGGGGTCGAATCCACCTGCAGGACGTCAGCCGTTTCCATCTCTCGAGGATCCGATCTGCGGCCACGTCTTCGAGGTAGGAAACGACCCAGTTCAGCGTCTTGATCCTTTGGGCGGACTCGGCCAGGGGCGTTGCGCCATCAGATGAGGTCGCTGACGGCGGGGCCTCCCTGCGCTCTGAGCACGCGGAGACATGCCAGTAGAACTGCTACCGGTTCGTTGACGCCGTCAGTACCGCGTGTCGTGACATAGTCGACTGCCTGCTCGACGAGACGACGCACCTCTTCAGGACGACTCATTGCTTGAAGAGCTGCGGCCAGGCCGGCGGGAGCCGTTGGCCGACCTGGCAACCTCCTGGTGCGACTGGCTCTTCGTCGCGTGGAGATGCTGCAGGAACTGGCAAATGAGGTCGGATGGCAACTGGTGACTTACCAGCCTGGTCCACGAACATACACCGCGATCTTCCGCCTCCGTTAGGACCAACCACCAGCAAGTCCGCTCGCAGGTGTGAGAAAGCGATTAGCTCCTCAAGCAGAGCCGGATCGAACACAATCCTGGCACTGTGCGGAGGAATGTCCACGGTGTCATTGCCAGGCCGGTTGGCGCGCTTCTCCCCGCGTGGCCCCAGCGGTTGCCCTCAGAATTTCGCGAGAAGATCAACTCCTTCCTCGAGCGGACCGCCGCAACCCGACTCGAGCTCAGGTCATCTAGGGCGGACATGGCCCGGAGCACCAGGTATGACGTCATCATTCAACCGGACTGGCAACGGACCGCACCCGTCCGATCTGGGAAGCCGAAACACTTCGCCGGCTTGCAGCACCTACCACCTGCGGACCGACTCCTCAACTAGAGACCAAGAAAGTCAACGCGGACGAGGCTCAATTCAGTGGGCGTTAACGGGCTCGAACCGCCGACCTCTTCCTTGTAAGGGAAGCGCTCTTCCAGCTGAGCTAAACGCCCTCTCGGTCGTCCGGTGGCCTGGGAGACCTGGCCGCCAAGATTACCGGCCCGACCGGCCACTCTCAGCGCGGACTAGTCGGTTTGCGTGGCCAAAAATGAGGCCCCAGGCCCGCAGCATCGTTCAACCTATCGACCACGTCCGCCGATAGTCCATATCAGCAAGCCAGGACTCCTGGTCGGGAGATTCATGTACGGATCCGCCCGCCCCGGGATCGAATTACGGATGTTGACTATGAGCAAGTTTATCGATGGGG
>JANMST010000113.1:0-3162 GCA_031389635.1 Acidimicrobiia bacterium
AGCGGCAGCGTGACGTTGCGGTGCGCGGTGAGGTGAGGGAAGAGATTGAACTGCTGGAAGACCATGCCGACTTCCCGGCGGATCTCGTTGATGTTGACGCGTGGATCCTCCAGATGAACGCCATCGAGATAGACCGCGCCCCGGGTCGGAACCTCGAGGTGGTTCATGCACCGGAGCACGGTCGACTTGCCCGAGCCCGATGGTCCGACAATGACCATCACCTCCCCCACCTTGACCCGCAGGCTCACGTCATCGACGGCTCGTACTCGGCCGAACTGCTTGTGCAGGCTGTCGACAACTATCCGATCGACCGGCGCGGATGCATCAGCCACGAGCGAGCCTGCGGGCGTACCAATTCACCGCCAGAGAAAGAACCAGCGTCCCGGTTAGGTACAAGAAGGTGAGTGCCAGAAACGACTCGCGGAACTGGAAAGACGAATTGGCGAAAAGCCGTGCCTGTTGGGTGATCTCGCGAACGGCGAGCACCGACAAGAGCGAGGAGTCTTTGAGCATCGCGATGAAGTCGTTTCCTAGGGCCGGGAGCACATTTCGAACCGCCTGGGGCAGGACGATGTTGCGCATGGTCTGGCCGCGGGTCATCCCCAGCGACCGGCCGGCTTCTCTCTGTCCGACGCTCACAGATTCGATTCCGGCACGAAAGACCTCGGCGATGTATCCGCCATAGATGAGCGCGAGTGCGATGATCGCCCGCCACTCGTTGCTGAGCCGGTTCTCGATGCCGAGGGCGTCGCTGACGGGAGGAATTATCACAAGTGCCACCATGAAGATGAGCACCAGGATGGGCACTCCCCGGATGAACTCGACGTAAAGGCTGGCGAGATTGCGGAAGAAGGCGTTTTCCGAGATCCGGCCCAGACCGGCCATCAGCCCGAGCACCAGTGCAAAGCCAAAAGCGATCAGCGTCGCCCGTATCGTCACGGGAATGCCGGCGAGTACGGCCCTCTTGGCTCCGGCGTAAGTGGGATCGAAGAAGGTCAAATAGCCGAGGTACGCAATTAGCCCGACCAAAGCTACCAACCACCACGGGAATTCCCCCGCCCGCACCAACAGCCCTTTTCCCGGCTGTTCGTAAACAATTCCGCCGTAAGGGTCTGGGGTGAACTCACCTTTGCGGCGTGGGACCTCCGACGCGCCGGCAAGAGACATGAGGGGCGTCAGGCTAGGCGAGACGCCCCTCAACCCGCATGCTTAAGCTAGGAGATCGGTGCGAACCAGGTGGTGTTGATGTCCGCCATGGTCCCATCGGCTTCGAGCGCGGCCATGGCCGCATTGAAGGCCGCAACGAGCTCCGAGCCCTTCGGGAAGATGAAGCCGAGCTCATCCGAGGAGAGCGATCCCTCGATCAGCTTGATGTCCTCGGCGTTCTCGCCTATGTAGCCTTGACCGGCGGTGTCGTCGATAATCACTGCGTCGACATCGCCGTTGATCAAGGCCTGGACTGCGAAACCGAACTGCTCGTACGCTTCGACACGTTCGAGGCCAAAGTTCTCGACCGCAACGTCGTAGTTGGTCGTGCCCGTCTGGGTGCCAACCAGGAAGTCGCCAGTAGTGAACGAGTCGACGCTAGCGAAGCGTTCCTCATCGATGCGAGTCATAAGGCGCTGCTCCACCGAGATGTAACCATCGGAGAAGTCGACCTGCTCCTTGCGCTCCTCAGTGATCGTGATGCCGTCAGCGGCGACATCGAATTGACCCTCGGAGACGGCGATGATCATGCCGTCCCAGGCGGCCTCGACGAACTCGGGGACGCAATTCAGTCGCTCGCAGATCGCACCCACGGCGTCATAGTCCCAGCCGGCCGGCTCACCGGTGGCCTCGTCGATGAAGTTGAACGGTGGATAAGCATTCTCCACCGCCACTGTGATCGCCTGGCCGCCCAGGTCGGGCACTTCGCCGGTCCCGGAAGCGGCCGTGGTTTCGGTCGGCGCAGCAGTGGTCTCGGTTGGAGCGACCGTTGTCGCAGCCGTCCCGCCACCGCATGCCGCTGCCACCATGGCCAGGGCAGCCAGAACCAATAGCCATCGCATACGTGTCATTTGTTCATTTCCTTCTGTTGGAAGCCCCCGAAAAGGGTGCGGATGTAAGGGTAACGGCCTCAACGCCCCTAGTTCGACCTGCGGCATCACCGTTGACCTGATCTCTCGTGTGCCCGGTCATGAAGGGAGCGGTCCATGCTTGTTGACGCCGAGCGTGTCCGGGATAGGTTTCGCCAGCCTCTTTGGCCGCGAGGTGCCCAAAAAGCCACCGATTCTGGGTCTTCGGCCATTGCAGGCATCAGCTCTGTCATCCGGTCCAGAATGACGGGATGAACGACTTTCGGCCCGCGACGATCGAGGATCTCCCCGACATCCACAGGATCTGGTGGGCCGCCGATCCGTTCGATGCATGCAACGACAATCCGTGGTTCGGTCACGTGCTCCGAACCGGGTCGATGATGGTGGCCACGAGCGATAGCCGGTTGGTCGGCTTCGCCGGAGTGCGCCAGGTCGGAGCGACCATCGTGGTGTCGGACTGCTTTGTCGACCCCGAGCACCAGGCTCAAGGAGTCGGCACCGGCCTTCTATCACGACTGGTCCCTGTCGATCGCCCGGTGATGACTCTCGCTTCTTCCGATCCCAAGGCGCGCTCTCTCTACACCCGCTTCGGCATGGCGATGCATTGGGATTGTCACTATGTGAAAGGAGATCCAGCTCGGGTCGATCGCGGCACGGCCAGGGTGTTAGAGGTCGGTGAGTACCCGGTTGTGGAGCACGACCTACCACACCTCAGCGATGACTTGGGTTGCAGGTTTCTCGAAGCGGGAGGAGGACATGCGGCAGTCGCGGCGGATGCAATCGAGTCGAGCGTGGTGCCCCCTATTGGTGATCCGGTCGGAATGTTGACCGCGGTCCTCGGCTGGGCGGCCGACCGAGGACACCGCCGAATGAATCTCCATATCAGTGATCTCCATCCGGTGTTTCCGCTGCTGATCGACGCTGGCTTTGTTGTGAAAGCAGCCGACACCCTGATGGCAAGTCCAGGGGCCCAGGTGCCCGACCCGACCAGGATCACGTTCAACGGTGACGTCCTGGGTCTCGACGTATGAGGCGACAGTCATCCGGAATCGAAGGACTCGAAGGAAGCGGAGGCCGTCGAAGGACA
>JANMST010000513.1:0-2593 GCA_031389635.1 Acidimicrobiia bacterium
CCGCGACGAACTGGTGCTCGATGAGATCCGCCGCATCCATGGTGACCCGAGGATCGGCCGTGGCTTATACGGGGTCCGCAAGGTTTGGCACGACCGGGCCTCCTCGCTGAGCCGGGTGCCGCCGCACTCGGGACATGCGGTGAAGGTGACCGCCCGGTCCACGAACGCCCCAATGTGCGGCTGCATCGAATCCCGGTCCTTGGAGAGGAACGACTTTTGGATCTTCGGGATCAGCCCCTCGTAGGTCAGGTTGACGCCGTTGACCTTCACCTTGGTTGGCTCCTTGTAGAGGAAGTCGTGGAGCTCTTTCTTGGTGTAGTCGCGGATCGGCTTGTCCGGGTCGATGAAGCCCGACGCGGTGAAGATCCCCACTGTCCACCAGCTATCCACCCTGTATCCCGGGATGGTGATCGCGCCCTCGGCGATCGACTTGGAGTCGTCGTAGAGCTGGGTCAGGTCCATGTCGGTCACATTGCCCATGCCCTCGCAGCGCGGACACATGCCGCCGAGGCGGGTGAAGGTCCGTTTCACGGTCTCGGTGGCCGCACCCCGTTCGACCGTGAAGGCTCCGCTCGCCCGGACCGACGGGACGTTGAAGGAGAACGCGTTGGGCGAGCCGATCTGAGGCCTCCCGAGCCGGCTGAAGACGATCCGAAGCATTGCGTTGGCGTCGGTGGCGGTGCCGACCGTGGAGCGGGAGTTAGCGCCCATCCTCTCCTGGTCGACAATTATCGCGGTCGTCACCCCATCGAGTACGTCGACCTCGGGCCGCGCCTGCGTCGGCATGAAGCCCTGCACGAAGGCGCTGTAGGTCTCATTGATCATCCGCTGCGACTCCGCGGCGATCGTGCCGAACACCAGCGAGCTCTTGCCCGAGCCGGAGGCGCCGGTGAACACTGTGAATCGGCGCTTCGGGATCTCGACGCTGATGTTCCTGAGGTTGTTCTCGCGGGCACCCTGCACGCGGATCAGACCGTGGCTGTCGGCCACGTGCAGCGCAGGCGACTGCGTGTCTGTCTTCTTGGCCATGCTCATATCTCCATCTGTTGGGCAGAGCCGCCTTCGGCAGGCTCCGTCGGCGTCGCCTGGCTCGATCTAACCAGCTTCGAGCAGTACGTCCGGTCGTCCTTCGAGTCAGCTTGTGGAGCCTCTGGCCCTCGGCCACAGCGGCGCGCCCGGCCAAGTCGTCGAATCAACCAGCGGCGCCGTCGCGCATCAGGACCGCGTAGGGCGGGGCCCAGTGTGGCGAGCTCAGTCCTCAGCTCACCGCTTTTTTCACGAGAGCGCCGATCTTTTTCTCATCGGCGTCGGTCAACTCCGTCAGAGCGTAGGAGGTCGGCCACATGGAGCCATTGTCGATCTTCGCCTCGTCGGAGAATCCGAGGGTCGAGTACCTCGTCTTGAACTTACCCGCGTTTTGGAAGAAGCAGACGACCTTGCCGTCCTTGGCGTAGGCGGGCTGCCCGTACCAGAGTTTCGGCGAAAGGCCTGGAGCGCTGGCTTTGATGATCTCATGAAGCCGCTTTGCCATGGCGCCTTCTGCTTTCGGCATCTGGGCGATCTTGGCGAGCACGTCTTTTTCCTCGTCCAACTTGCCCGCGGCCGCCTTCTGCTCTTTGACGCGCTCCCTCATCGCGGCTCGTTCCTCGGCCGAGAAGGTGGCGGTGGTGCTTTTGGCGGACTTCTTCGTGTCACTCATTGCAGGGATCCTCCTCGGCGAGTCTTGATGATCAGCGCAGTTGGTTGATGCGGATGTGGTTGCCCGCGGGGTCGCGGAAGGCGCAGTCGCGAATGCCGTACGGCTGGTCGATCGGCTCCTGCACGACCTCGGCACCGGTGGCCTGGACCCGCTCGAAAGTGCCGTCGAGGTCGGCGGTTGCCAGGACGATGGTGGCGAAGGTGCCCTTGGCCATCATCTCGTCGATGGTGCGGCGCTCGTCGTCGGTGATGCCGGGGTCGACGGCCGGTGGATGGAGGACGATGGATGTGCTCGGCTGGTCGGGAGGGCCGACGGTGATCCAGCGCATCCCTTCGTAACCGACGTCGTTGCGGACTTCGAAGCCGAGGACGTCGCGGTAAAAGGCCAGGGAGGCGTCCGGGTCGTTGTGCGGGAGGAAGCTTGAGTGAATTGTGATGTCCATGGAGGTCACTCTACGCGCGGCTCCGAGACGGGCGCTTCTCGATTCCTGACCGGTCTGGTCACCTGCTTCACAATGCACGATGGCATCCCCGCCGTCGCCGTGGCCGGCTCCGTCGCCGCCTGGCGTCGATAGACGCTGGGGGCACCCCGACCAGTTCGGTGAAGCGAGTGCTGAACGTGCCCAGCGACGAGCAGCCGACGGCGAAGCAGACCTCGGTGACACTGAGGTCGCCCCGCCGCAGCAGCGCCATCGCGCGCTCGATGCGCCGAGTCATCAGATAGGTGTACGGCGGCTCGCCGTACGCGACCCGGAACTCGCGGCTGAGGTGCCCGGCCGACATGTGCACGCCGCGGGCGAGCGCCTCTACGTCCAGCGGCTGCGCGTACTCCCGATCGATCCGGTCGCGGACGCGGCGCAGCCGAGCGAGGTCCTCCAGGTGCTGCGCCTCGTCC
>JANMST010000012.1:0-11419 GCA_031389635.1 Acidimicrobiia bacterium
GCCGATATCTACAACGGCGATTGGATCGGTCAGGAAGGTCCCAAGATGGGTTACTCGGCCGAGACGCTGCGTAAGAACTACGAGACGACCGATGCGCAGCGGGCCGGTTTCGTCAAATGCCTCGAGGCGGGCGTGAAGATCGCCTTTGGGACCGACGCCGGAGTCTTTCCGCACGCCTACGCCGGACGTCAGTTCGCCTACTACGTCAACCACGGGTTGTCACCCATGGCGGCCATCCAGTCCGCCACGGTCTGGGCCGCGGAGTTGATGGGTTGGCAGGACCGGGTTGGTGGGATCGAACCCGGGTTCTTCGCCGACCTCGTCGCGGTAAAGGGCGACCCCACCGAGGACATCGCCCTGCTGGAGGACGTGGATTGGGTGATGAAGGCCGGACAGGTTGTGAAGCCCGTCAGGTTGTGAGCGCCCGATGAGCTGCGCCGGTTTCAGGCTGGGTACGCTTCCCTCATGAGGTTTCGACTGGGCTTGATGATCGGTGGCGCCGTCGGCTATGTCCTTGGCGCCCGGGCCGGTCGCCAGAGGTACGAAGACATCAGACGGTGGTGGGGGACGGCGAAGCGCAATCCCTCGATGGAGCAAGTGACAAACGTCGGCCAGGGCCTGTCCGACTTCGGGCGGTCAGTTGTTGCAGGAGGACTCGAAAAGACCTCAGAGGCGATCCGCCGCCAGTCGTAGCCCCCAATCCCCTGTCCCCCCGCCTGCGGGGGGACCGCCCGACAAAGGAGGGCGAGGAGGGTGCGCGAACTCTCGACGCATTCGTTCCTCAAAACCGCCGCCTGTCCCCCCCTTGCGGGGTCCTTGGTCTAGCCGTTTTCCAGGAAGCCCTGGAGGTTCTTGGCCTTCTCGGGATGGCGAAGCTTCGCCAGGGCCTTGGTCTCGAGTTGGCGGATCCGCTCCCGGGTGACCTTGAAGTGCTCCCCGACCTCTTCCAGGGTTCGCATCCGGCCGTCGGCCAGACCGAAACGCATGATGAGGACCTCACGCTCCCTGGGGTTGAGGCCCTCCAGCGCCAGAGCAAGGTTCTCTTGCAAAAGGCGGAACGTGGCAGCGTCGGCCGGGACCTCGGCGTCGAGGTCCTCGACGAAGTCGGCCAGGGTCGAGTCCTCTTCCTCCCCCACCGGGGTCTCGAGGGAGTTGGTGTCCTGGGCGATTCGAGTTAGCTCGATGAGGCGATCGACCGGCAGGTCGAGCTCCCGCGATAGTTCCTCGGGAGTGGGTTCCCGTCCATATGACTGGGCAAGCTCGCGCTGGGCACGGGTGAGCTTGTTGATCGTGTCGACGATGTGGATTGGCATTCGAATGTTGCGGCCCTGATCGGCGATCGCCCTGGTGATCGACTGTCGAATCCACCAGGTGGCATATGTCGAGAATCTGAATCCACGGCGATAGTCGAAGCGCTCGACCGCTCGCATCAACCCGAGGTTGCCTTCCTGGATGAGGTCGAGCAGAGCCATGCCGCGGCCGACATAGCGACGAGCGATCGACACCACCAACCGCAAGTTCGATTCGACCAGGCGGGTTTGGGCCGCTTCCCCTTTGACGCCGGTGGCGACCAGGATCGCCCGATCCTCCTCGGAGAGTTCGCCCTCTTTCTCGAGCTGGACCGCAGCTTTGAGACCGGCCTCGAACGCCATCGAGAGCTCGACCTCTTCCTGGGCGGTGAGGAGCCGGTAGCGGCCGATCTCGTTGAGGTACATGCGAACGGGATCGGAGACCCAGACCTCGTCGGACTCGCTGAGCCCGTGATCGTGCTCGGATTCGTCTTCGGTGAGCTCGATCCCACGGGTGCGAAGCAGGTCGACGGCGCGCTCAAAGGCTTCCGGACCGGCCTCCGCCTCCTCGAGCTCCTGCTGGACCTCGGATACCGTGAGGAACCCGCGCTGACGGCCGCGTTTGAGCAGCTGCTCGATCAACCGTTCGATGTCGTCGCTCATGGCACGCCCCTCAATTCCGCCGTTCCTGCTCCAAAGCTATCACCCGCCGGAGGATGTCGGAATGGGCTTGTGACTCGGGGTCGAGTCTGGCCAACTCGTGCTTGAGCTCCTCGATCTCCGCTTCCATGGCTTTGTTGCGGGTCCGGACCAGCACTTCGAGGGGATCCCTGGGCAATGGACGCGGATCCAGAGCGATCCGTTGCAGCACCTCCGTTTGGTCGAGGCCGGAGATGTCGATTGGCACTCCCGGGTCCGTCGAGGCTCGCCGATCGACAATGGATTCGAATGCCTGCCTGAGGAGGACGTCCGAGAAAAGCTCGGGCCCGATCTCCTGATCGGCGATCTGGACGGGGTTGGCAAGGACCACCCGCAAGAGTTCTCTTTGGATCGGATCGGACTGCTCAACAGTCTCCACTGGTGCGATTGAGCCCGCTCGGTGGCGACCGCCCCGCAATGCTCGTTCGAGGGCCGCGGGCTCTATCCCGATCAGGCCGGCCGCGAATCGGACGTACTCGGCCCGGGCGATCTCGTCGCCCACCCGGGCCAGGAGAGGAACCAGGCGCCGCACAGCACGAGCCCTCGCCTCCGGTTCCCGGAGGTCGAAGCGCTCGACCTCCTTTTCGATCCGGAACTGAAGCAACGGGCGAGACGACTTGACGGCCTGAGCCAACTCGGAACCCCGCCCGGCCTGGATCAGGTCGGCCGGGTCGAGCCCGTCGGGCATCTCGGCGACCCGGAGATCAAGGTCGAGATCTACCGGAGTTGTGAGGTCGTCGCCCCGAAGCGCCGCTTTGCCACCGGCGGCGTCCGAGTCGAAGGCAAGCACGACGCGGTCGGTGAACCTACGCAGCAGATCGAAGTGGTCTTCACCGAGAGCGGTGCCACAGGTGGCTACAGCGGTGTCGACACCGGCCCGATTGCAGGCGATGACGTCGAAATACCCCTCGACCACCACCGCCTCCTGGGTACGGGCGATCGGACCCTTGGCCCGATGCAGCCCGTAGAGAAGTCGGCTCTTCTGATACAGCCTCGAATCAGGTGAGTTGAGATACTTGGGGGTGACCCCTTCCAGACCCCGACCTCCGAATCCGACGGGCTCGCCCCGAAGGTCATGGATAGGGAAAAGGACCCTGCGGCGGAAGACGTCATAGAGGCGTCCGCCCCTCCCCCGGCGCGCCAGGCCCGCCGACTCCATCGTCCGGTCCTTGATGCCGGCCCCGCGAAGTTCTTTCACCAGCGCTCCCCAGGTGTCACCTTCCGGGGCGAAACCGATCCGATACTCGTCGACAGTGGCCACGTCGATCCCTCGACTGCGAAGATACGCTCGCGCCTGACCGGCATCGGGATCGTTTTTCAGAGTCCGGTGATAGAAGTCGGCAGCGTGGCGAACGGCCTCGACCATCTGGTCGCGCTCGCCGCGCTGCTGGGCGGCTCCCGGGTCGACCACGAGCTGGATCCCGGCCTGACGGGCCAACAGTTCAAGCGCTTCGTTGAAGTCGAGACCCTGGGTGTCCTGGATGAACGTGACGACATCGCCACCCTTGCCACATCCGAAGCAGTGATAGAGGCCCCGGGCAGGATCGAGGGACAGCGACGCCGATTTCTCCTGATGAAACGGGCAAACGGCCACGTGGGCCCGACCCTGACGCTTGACGGTTGTGACTGCGGCCACGAGGTCGACGAGGTTGGTTGCCGCCCTCACCCGATCGATGTCATCCCGCCCGTACACGTGCCAAGGTTACCGGGGTGGGACGACGCGTTCTGTGGGTTGATTTGGTTGTCTAGCAACTAAATCAACCCTGGGTCGCGGGTTTCTTCAGGCTCGGACGGCGACGAAGGCGAGGCTGATGATGACTTCTTCGGTGACGTCGGCGACCCCCGAAGCCCTGGGGATGTCTATGCCGAAGTCAGCTCGCAACACCTCTGCCTCGGCTCTGCCCGCGAGCCGGTCAGCAGCCTCGAGGACGACCGTGACCGAGAAGGTGACAGGCTGAGTTGTGCCCTTAATGGTGAGGTCGCCGGCAATGTCAAATGTGATCTCCTCGCCGACTGCGATCGGACCGTCCAGGCCCTCGATGGCTGTGGGCATGAATGAGATGAATTCGTGCTCATCGCTGCCGGAGTCGAGGACGACGGCACTGCGCATCGCCCTATCCCGGTTGGCCCGATCAGTCTCGAGGGTGCGGGCGTTGATAAGGATCTCGCTGAACTCGGCCGAGGCCGGATCGACAGGATCGAACAGGACCTGGCCGGCGACCTCAGATGTGGTCCCGACGACCGTCTTGCTCTCACCGAATAGCACTTCGCCCAGGTGGAACGATGCCAGCGACTCCTCGGGAACGATTACGAACGCCGCCACGGCCTCAACGGTGGTTTCCGTCTCCCCTTCGGTGCTTGCCGTGGTATTGATCTCGGGAGTTGTCAGGTCGGTGGATGGCTCTCCCGATCCCCCGGAGAAATAGACGTAGGCGAGGCCCCCGGCCACGGCGACGACGACGACGACGACGACGAGCAGAATCGATCTGATGACTTTCAATGGGTCTCCTTGGCCAAGCCGGAAAGGTATCCGACTTCATGAGATAAGAGGTTCGAGGTTCGAGGTTTGGAACTTCAAACCACAAACCTCAAACCACAAGAGCAAGCTTCAAACTTCTCGGACTCCTACCCCAAACGCTCGGTCAGATACGAACGGACCCCCGTCATCGGGATCCGGTCCTGTTCCATCGTGTCGCGGTGGCGGATGGTCACGGCTTCGTCGGTGAGGGTCTCGAAATCGACCGTGACGGCGAAGGGAGTGCCGATCTCATCCTGGCGGCGATAACGGCGGCCGATCGACTGGGTCACATCGACCTCAAGCATGAAGTGCTTCCGAAGCTCGGCCGCCAGTTTGCTGGCGGGTTCGATCAATTCGGCCTTCTTCGACAACGGCAGAATCGCCACCTTGTATGGAGCCAGACGGGGATGGAGCTTGAGGACGGTTCTTGACTCGCCCCGAACTTCCTCCTCCGTGTAGGCGTCGATCAGAAAGGCGAAAGTCGTTCGGGTTGCCCCTGCGGCTGGCTCGATGACGTAGGGGAAGAACCTTTCGTTGCTGTCCTGGTCGAAGTAACTCAGATCCTCGCCGGAGTGCTCCGTGTGTTGCTTCAGGTCGAAGTCGGTCCGGTTGGCGATTCCTTCCAACTCGTCCCAACCCCAGGGGAATGCGTACTCAACATCGACCGTGCCAGCTGAGTAGTGCGAGAGCTCGTCGGCGTCGTGGGGGCGGATGCGGAGATTCACTTCGGTCATCCCGAGTGAGAGATACCAGTGGAATCGCTCCTTCTTCCAGTACTCGAACCACTCCGACGCCTCCTCGGGCCGGGTGAAATACTCCATCTCCATCTGCTCGAACTCACGAGTGCGAAAAACGAACTGTCCCGGTGTGATCTCGTTGCGAAATGACTTGCCGATCTGAGCGATCCCGAACGGAAGCTTGAGTCGATTGGACCTTCGAACGTTCTCGTAGTTGATGAAGATGCCCTGGGCAGTCTCGGGTCGCAGATAGACCAGGTTGTCGTCGTCCTCAATCGGACCCATGTGCGTCCTGAACATCAGGTTGAATGCTCTTGGCTCGGTGAAGCTCTCTTTGGCACCACAGTTCGGGCAGGTGTGGATGTCGGTCAGCTTGTCGAGGCGGAAGCGCTGGTTGCAGTTCCGACACTCGACCAGGGGATCGGTGAAGACCGCTTCGTGACCCGAGGCTTTCCAGACCTGACGGGCCTGGAGGATCGCCGAGTCGAGCCCGACCACGTCGTCGCGCTCTTGGACCATCGCCCGCCACCACTCGTTCTTGACATTCCTGAGTAACTCGACCCCGAGAGGGCCGTAGTCATAAGCGGAGCGGATACCGCCGTAGATCTCGGAGGACTGGAATACGAATCCGCGCTGTTTGGCCAGGCTGGCGATTGTCTCTAGGGAGGCGGGCATGTGACGGGGAAGGCTACCCAGGTCCCTAACCCCTGTTTTCGCGCATCAAACGCGGCCCAGGGGCCGCGTTTGATGCGCGAGAACGGGGGTTTAGGACTCGTCGAGCGACCAGTCGGTTCGCTTGATGACCCAGCAGGCGGCGCCGATCAGCAGGGTCGCGGCTCCCACGCCCGCGAAGGCACGCCCGGGATCGAGCGTTACCTCGATTGCCGGCCCCCTTGTAACGACGACCGGGTCAGATTCAGCAACCGGGTCCAGCAGACCCACTGTCAATAGGGAGAGCACCATCAGGCCAGCCAGGGCAACGAAACCCAGCAATGCCATCAACCACCAGTCTCGCTCCACCTAGTGCTCCTGCGGTGGCACGTGCTCGTCGAGGCGCCGGTTCATCGAGAAGAGCCTGCCCAGAACCGGTAGCAACAAGAGGTTCATGCCATGGAGAAGGCCGATGATCAGAAGGATGCCCCCGATCTTGGAGACCTCGAACTGCAGCTGCTCGGGTCCGACCGTGCGGCCCCATCCCAGCTCTGGCTCGAAGCGCACAGTGAAGAAGATATAAGCGGTGAAGATGAGGTAGTAGACGATGTCGACCAGGACTATGAAGCTCTTCCCTGTACGAGGATTAGAACGGAACACGTCGGCCGCATAGCTCCGACCGAACCGCTTGATGAATGGCCCCAACCAGAATGCCAGCCCCAG
The DNA here is from genome assembly GCA_031389635.1 of Acidimicrobiia bacterium. GTDB lineage: Bacteria > Actinomycetota > Acidimicrobiia > Spongiisociales > ZC4RG35 > DATEEG01. The sequence goes on from JANMST010000012.1 coordinate 6,618, forward strand.
CAGCACGGCGAGGGTGATCAACTCGAGCACCCACCAGTCCATTAGGAATCTCCCTTCCCGATAATCCGCCAAGCCAAAAGACAACGCCCCGAAAGCAGCCACCAGGAGGCCGGCCACCGTCCATCCTCGCAGGATCCGGCTACGGCGACGCCGATCCGCTTCGACACTCTGAACGACCCTGGAGAACAGATCGGGGGCGGGCGACACACGTTCGGCGCTAGCGAAAAGGGCATCGTGGAGTCGTTGTTCGAGGGTCATCTCTCCACCTCTCCGGCGAGTCTTTGCTCAAGCGCTCGCAGTCCCCGGGAGAGATGCGTCTTGACCGAATTCGGGGAGAGGCCCAAAGTTTGGGCGATCTCGGACACCCCCAGTTCGAGGTAGTAACGCAGCACCAGGCAGTCACGCTGGCGGGCAGGCAGGTGACGGAGAGCCTCGATGACGATTCGCTGGTCCTCCCTGACCGCCATCGTGTCATCGATCGACGGCGGGGTTGGATCAGCCGGCGGCTGATGTCGGAGCGAGACGAGGCCGCGCCGATTGTGATCGCGGGCAAGGTTGAGGACTATCGATCGGAGGTAGGCCGGGACGCGCTCGCGCTCGCGAATCCGGTGGGAAGAGCGGGCCAGCCGGATGAAAGCCTCCTGGACCAGATCCTCAGCGGCATCTCGATCGTCGACGAAGAACCGGGCAAGGCGCACGAGATTGGCGGCCTCGGACCTATAGATCTCCCCGACCAGGAGATCGACGCTCGCCCAGGAGACACCTGATCCGGCCAGTTCTTCTGCTGATGCCATCCATGCCGTCATCTCATAGACGGACGAACGACGCCAACGGATCAGGTGACCTGTCACCCGCCTAGGCCACTGGATTCGTCCTATCAGCATGGACACCACTTCAATCACTTCTCACTCGGCCAACATTGTCGCCGATCGCCGGTCATCTTTCTGGGGCCGCCATCCGATCATCGCGGGAGCGCTCGGAGGCCTCCTCTGGGGGGTGCTCATGAGGCTTTGGATGAGGTTCGTCTCGACCGACCCCGAGTTCACATGGTCAGGCACCGGTTTCATTCTGGGCGCCGCCCTTCTCGCCGGACTCGGGCTAGGAACGGCCTACGCGCTCAGCCGGAAGGGCCACAAGGGATGGTGGCGGTTGTTCGGGATCCCCCTGATCCTGCTCGGAGCGGGAGCAGGATTGATCATGCTCCCCGGCGTGATCATGGGCGGCCTTGCTTTTGGACGCCGCAACTGGCCCAAGCCCGTGAGAATCGTCCTGGCAACTGTGGCGATCGGGGGCACACTCGCTCTGATCGGTCTGACCAGCGAAGACGGCTTCGGCCTGATTAAGACCGGCATTGCCCTGGCAAGTTTCGCAATCCTCCACACGATCGAGATGGCGGCTGCAAGCATCGCCTTCGGTTCCACCAGACGCGGCTGATCCCCATGAGATCGAACAAAGTCGATCACCCCGAAGTTAGGGCGACTGGCCTTCTTCGCCCTCATCGCGGTTCTTCTCCTTGCATGGTGGCGACGAGCTGCGGCATGTGCCGGCGGTCCTCACCGTTCTCTGGATCGCCGTAAGCATCGGATGGTGGCTCCGGACTGTGGTCGATCTGACCTAGGAGGGGCCGAGATCATCGGGGTTGGAACCGACCTCGTCCCGGGCGCCACCGAAGCGACGGTCTCGCTGCTGGTAGTCGACCACAGCATCGAGCAAGTGCTGACGGTTGAAGTCCGGCCAGAGGATCCCCGGAAACCAGAACTCGGCATAAGCGGCCTGCCACAGGAGGAAGTTGGAAAGCCGGTGCTCGCCGGATGAGCGAATGATGAGGTCGAGGTCGGGCATAGCGGGCAAGTAAAGGTGTCTGGCAACGGCCTGCTCGTCGATCGACTTCGGGTCGAGGACCCCCAGCACCGCCTCTTCAGCGAGAAGTCGCGCGGCCGCGGTGATCTCGCGACGGCTGCCGTAGTTGAAAGCGAACACCAGATTGAGGCGTTCGTTTCTGACTGTGAGTTGGGCCGCCTCGGCCATGTGCCGGCGGTTGCGGTCGGGGACTCGAGGGTCGTTGAGGTCGCCAACGAACCGCATCCGCACACCCTTCTCGTTCAGGTCGTTGCGGCGCCGGGTGAGGAGGTCTTCGTTGAACCACATCAGGAATTCGACTTCCTCGGGATCGCGATCCCAGTTCTCGGTTGAAAAGGTGTAGGCAGTCAGCCAGCCGATCCCGATCTCGAGAGCCCCGTCGACCGTGTCGAACAGGGCTGCCTCGCCGGCGGCATGGCCGGCTGTGCGGGGCAGACCGCGGGCATTGGCCCAACGCCCGTTCCCATCCAGGATCAGGCCGACGTGTCTTGGTATCCGGCTGGGATCGAGCCGGCTCAGGTCGAGGCGGCCGGGGGCGTCATCCGTCATGCCGTCAATCGCCCAGCACCGCCAGCGACGACAGCCGGCGATCGAGGTGGAACTCGACGAACCGTCGCGTCACACCCATTGCTTCACCGGCCATGATCGGGTCGGTCGGCGGCAGCATGGAAAGATCGGCGGCCGCCAACCTGGCCAGATATGTAGTGAGGCCCGGACGAAGGCGAACGGCCCCTTCGAACCGACAGTTCGCGCAGACGACTCCCCCACCGGAGAAGCTGAACCGGTCGAGGGTGTCGGTGCCGCCGCAGGAGGCGCACTTGGTGAGAGCGGGGGCAACTCCAACAACACCAGCCAACTTCAAGAGAAACGAGCTCACCAGATCGTGTCCGCCTCCCCCGGCGTCGAGGGCCTTCAACCCGCGCTGCAGGAGGAGAAAGAGCCGGGTCGAGTTCTGGCCCTCTTGAGCAACGGCATCCATAGCTTCGACCATGGTGCCTGCCGACATCACCCGGTCCAGGTCCGACCGCAGAAACGGGAAAGCCTCGATGACCGCGACCTGAGTGATGGTGTCGAGATTGCGCCCCTCATACACGATCAGGTCGACGTGGGTAAACGGTTCCAGACGGCCTCCGAACCTGCTCTTGGTCTTCCTGACCCCTTTGGCCACGGTCCGAAGCTTGCCCCGGTTGGGGCTCAGCAGGACAACGACCCGGTCGGCTTCCCCGAACGGGTAAGACCGGAGCACGATTCCCTGATCAGAACGAATCACGCGTCAAACGGTAGTGCCGCCGGGTAGGTTGGCTCATGACCTCGACTCCACTGCCTTCACATCCGGCCCACTCAGCCGCCGAGTTCGAGATGCTCACATCTTTCCTCGATTGGTATCGGATCGTGATGATCAGGAAGATCGAGGGCCTCGACGCCGAGGGTCTCAGGCGATCACCCGTAGCAAGTGGCACCTCGCTCGGGGGACTCGTGAAACACCTTGCCTATGTCGAAAGGCACTGGTTCGGGTCGTCATACGGCGGGCTGACGCTTGAGTACCCGTGGACCGACGAGGATCCCGATGCCGACTTTCGCCTCGATGTGGACGAGACCGTCGAATCGTTGACCGCCCTATATCAAGACGAGTGCAAACGGTCCCGGGAGATGGTTACTGCCAACCCCGACCTCGACCATGTGGTCCCGGCCAGCCGGGGCCGAATGGTCTCACTCAGGTGGATACTCGTTCACATGATCGAAGAGACCGCCCGGCACGCCGGCCATGCGGACATCATTCGGGAGATGGTCGACGGGGCGGTCGGCGACTAATCGATCGGGCTTGAGGTTCGAGGTTCGAGGTTCAGGCCGAGAGAGGAGAGCGAATGGCACTGGCCGGAGACAAAGCTATCGAGACCTTCTTGGAAGACAATCCGGTTTGGGAGCGGGATGGGGAAGCGATCAAGGCAGAGTTCAAGTTCAAGGACTTCAGCGAGGCCATGGGATTCGTGACAAGAGTGGGATTGGCCGCCGAAAAGGCCGATCATCATCCCGACATCGATATCCGCTGGAACAAGGTCTTGCTAGTCCTGAGCACCCATTCCGAGGGCGGTATTACGAAGAAAGACCTCGACCTGGCCTTGATGGCATCCAGTTGGGGCTGAACGTCTGGCGTCTGGGGTCTCGGGTTTACAACACTTCCTGGCATGCCTTGACCCAGGCGAGATTCTCTACGTCGTCGAGAGCGCGATAGCGCTCCGCCAGGTTGGTGAGGATGCGATTCAGGATCACTGATGTTCCTACCGGTGTGAGCCAGGCCGGTTCCAATCGAGGCTTTCCACCCATGGATTCGGCAACCAGACTGGCCGCCTCGTCGGCACCGATCGCTTCACCGAAGTGGAAGGGATCCACTAGCTGGCCGCCGGCGAACACGAGAAAGTGCCCGGGGAGGCTGACCCCCTCCATCTCGATGCCGGCGCGGCGGCCGACCTCGATCCAGATTGCCGAAACGATGATGGGAAGTCCCCGCCGGCTGTCGAGCACCTTGTGCAGGAAGCCGTTGTCGATCTTGTCGTAGTCCTCGGTGTTGCCTCCGATGCCTTCCCTGATGGAGACGATCCGCCTGATCGCCAGGTGCGTCGAACCGTTGACATCGGCCGCCATTCGATCGAGGCGGCCGAGATAATCGAAGCCATCGAGATTGGGATCGATAAACGTTCCCAGAAGCAAACAGGCTTCGGCCAGACGATCGGAAGCGACCAGTTGGGGAAGTCGCCGAACCCGATGAGCAATGCCAGCGGAAACCATATGAGGAAACTAGCCGGAATAGGTCAGGGGGCTTGAGGTTCAACACGACGGCGGCCGCATCCTGTCACTCCGCTTGCGGGGGAACCATCGGGGGTTGCGAGCGAGAAAGACCTATAGCAGGCGGTGCTTCTGTCCCCCTGCTTGCGGGGGGACCG
>JANMST010000018.1:0-17505 GCA_031389635.1 Acidimicrobiia bacterium
GTACCGATGCTGCGCGGGCCGCCGCCATAGGCTCGGGCATCTGCCAGATCTCGGCAGTGAGAACGGCGGCCTCGCGGGCTGCCAGGTGCAGCGCGGCCAGGGGATCGTCGGGGTGGTCGGTCCGCTCTGACACTGGAGCACTCGATGTCTCGATTGCCAAAGCCGGATCAGCGGCGGCCCAGGCCAGCACCAGAGCTTCCCCGAGGAGGCCCGGGTACCTCCTGGCCAGCCGGCCCAAGCCGATCAGGCGAGGATCGACAATGAGTGAGTCGCCGACACTGCGTCCAGACTCACGGATCAGGCTGGAGGATGGGCGAGTGGTGACGACGCGTCGACCGAGTTGCAGCAGCGAAAGACGCCCGTCGGCGAATCCCCATTCGCAGGTGTTGGCGCCTACCAAGCGATGGGCCGCCCGCAGCTGGCGGGCGACTTCCTTTATGAGTTCAAGTCCGAGGTAGGCGACGGCATCGTCGGCCCCAGCGATCTCCCCACCCGCCCCGGCCACCACCCTTACTCCGGTCTCCCAGCCCTGGACGAGAGGGGCGGGAGAGCCTTTGATGCCGACGATTTCGACCTCGTCGCGTTCGTCCCTTCGGGCAACCCCACCGAATTCCGGCTGTATGACCGGCTGAATCAGCACCGCCATCGGTGCCGACGCCGGTGCCAGGCCGACCGCTTCGAATCGTTCGAGTGTCGCGACAGTGAACGCCGAGGCCCAGCATCCGGTGATCGCCTTTTCCATCTCGGCAGCAGCGACGTCCACATAAGAAGCGAACGCCCCGGACCACTCGCCCTCGGCTTCGAGGACGCTCGATGAGCGCACCGTCAGTGCCGGTCCGAAACCCGAGACGACTTGCGCCACTCGAGTAAGGAGCGTGGAGCTCAGGGGGAATCGGCCCACCTCCAGTCGAGCCCCTCCGGATCCCCTCAGCGCCAGGGTTTCGGCGCCGAGCTTCATGGCCGGCTCCGAGACGTCTGCGGTCAGGACCACCCCCGGCAGAACCGAGAGCCCCTGGTGGCGGCCCCGGGCTAGCCAGGACGCTTTCGCCCCGGCCAACCGCGGATTGGCACAACGAGGGTCGTCTAGATCAAGAACCGACATGGGTCGATGGTTACGTGCCAGATTCAGGTAGTCGATATGATCTCGTGGCATTTGTAGGTCGTCACCATTTCGATGCCGGTGTCGGTGACATAGAGCATTTCCTCGAGTCGGACACCGTGGTCGTGCAACTTCCCATTCTGGGTTTCCAGCGCGAACGTCATCCCCGGTCTGATCTCGATTGGATAGTCGAGCGACCAGATCCGCGAAATTACCGGAGGGTCGTACTGGGCCAGTCCGAGGCCGTGCCCCCAGTTGTTGGCGGCGGCCTGGTCCTCTTCCTCGTAGCCCCATGCTTCTTTGGCCGATGGCCATTTCGATGCCACGTCGGCGGTCGTCACCCCGGGCTTGGTCGCTTCGATCGAATCCCACAGCCACTTGTGGGCGGCGTCGTAGGTCTTCTGATGGTCATCGGTTGGTGTGCCGCCGACGCAGTAAGTGCGGTAGCAGCATGACTTGAAGCCGTTCCAGGTAAGGGCGGCGAGGTCGATGATCACGAGTTCACCAGGGCGGATGATGCGATCAGAGAAGTTGCGCCAGTTGGGCCACGCATTGGGGCCCGAGGACACGATCACGTCCTCGACGTCTTCCATGCCGGGGATCGAGTAGAGACGCTCGAACCCGAAAGCCGCCACCTGATTCTCGGTCATGCCGGGCTCGATGTAGTTGGTGATCTCGTAGTGGATCTTGTCGCAGATCGAACCAACCATTTGGAAGGCCTTGACCTCATCGGGGCTCTTGATTGCCCGGGCTTCCATCATGGCGGACATGCCATCGGTCCAGGTGATCTCACGCTGGTCGAAATGCTTGATCAGGTTGATGTCGATGAAGTCGACGCCAAGTGGTTGGTCGCGCACGCCCGCATCTTCGAGATCGTTGAGAAGTGAGTTGACGAACTTGGTGACCTGCTGGTCGGCGGCGGGACCGACCGCCCCCTTGATCCACACATAGGAGTGGCGGATGTTCTCCTTGGGGATCCAGGGACTGTGTTCCTTGAGGTGGAAGCCGATGTCACCCTGCTCGTAGACGATTGGCTTCTTGCCCGCCGGGAGGACGACATAGCGGAGACCGGGCTTGAGCCGGTTCCAACCTGGTGTCAGGGTCGACGAGACGTATCGCATGTTCTCGTCGTAAAAGAGGAGCAGGGCGCCGAGCCCGTGCTGCTCCATCACCTCATGGGCGCGCTTTAGGCGATATTCGCGGACGTTCGCCCAGTTGATGCCCTCCTTCCAGTCCGTGCTGGCGACGCCGAAGGCTTCCCTCATCTATCTCTCCTCTTTCCAGTGTCTCGGTTACTTGGCCTTATCCGGGATCGTCTTCTCGACGATGTCGAGGAACTCCTCGTTGGTGAGCAAGGCCTTCCTTTCCAATGAACGTACTTTTACCTCGCGCAGGATCTCTTCGATCTCCTTGGGGTTGGCGTCGTCGATCCCGTTGCGGGAGAGCCAGATGGCGACAGAGTCGAGACCAGAGCCCTTGCCGAGCACGATCTCGGGGTCGGGCTGGCCGACCAGGCCGGGCCGGTAGGGGAACGCTTCCGTCAGGTCGGCTTCGCCGACGTTCTTAACCCAGGTGGCGATGATGCCCGACTCGACGTTGAACAGTCTCTCACCCGTGACCGGTCGATTCGAAGGCTGTGTGACTCCGGTCAGCTCGGCGACCAGTCGGGCTATCGACGTGAAGCGCTCGGTTTTGATCCCCATGTCGATGCCGTACATCGTGAGGAGAGCCAGAACCGTTTCTTCCATAGGAGCGTTGCCCGCTCGCTCTCCCAAACCGCTGACGGTGGTCTGGATCACCGATGCTCCCTCAGCCACAGCCAGGGCAGTGTTGGCAACACCCATGCCGAAGTCCATGTGGAAGTGAGTCTCGAGCGGTACCGCCAGGCGGCGACCAACTTCACGGGCGAAATAGGCGATGGCGTGAGGCGATGTGACCCCGAATGTGTCGACCAACCCCACGGTGTCGACGTGCCCTTCCCGAGCCACGGTCTCCAGGTCGGAGAGGAGCTCGACCATGCCGGCCCGGGTGGCATCGATCGGGAAGAACGAGACTTTGAGGCCAGCCTCATGGGCGAGTTTGGTGGTCTCGATCGAAGCCTCCAGGGCTCGCTCGATCGGCCACCGGTAGGCCTTCTCGATCAGGTGGTGGCTCGAGGGAATCTCCATAACCACCCCGGCGACCCCGCAGTCGATCGCCAGTTCGACGTCGCTGACCATGCACCGGCTGAAGGCATAGATCTCGCTGTCGAATCCGGCGGCGGCAATCCTGCGGACCGCTTCTTCGTCGGCCGGAGACACCGCCGGGAGTCCGGCTTCGATGCGATGGATCCCGGCCTCGGCCAATGCCTCGGCGATCCTCACCTTCTCGTCGGCGCGGAGTTCGACCCCGGCCTGCTGCTCACCGTCACGCAGAGTGACGTCATGGACCTTTATTTCTGGGGCGATATTGAAAGACCCGGTGATCTCAGGTAGGTAGTTCCAGGGACTCGAAAACCATTGATCGGTCTTCCACTTTCCTTCCGCCTTGTTGCCTGCTGCTTGCGTCCCTTCTTGTGGCCCGCTTCCCATGGTCACTGCTCCTCCGTAGACCAGACGATCATGCATCCTATACAATCCACGCGATACCCGCACGCATGCTTTTTGTCGGTTTCATGCGTGCTGTTTTGCGTGCTCGACCTGTCCCTAGTTGACCCGGTAGTCGGGCTGTTCTCCCGTCAAGACCTTGATCACTTGCGTCGTTGCCTTGCGCTGAGACTCTTGCAGCGATTCCTCGGAGTAATACGCCATGTGAGGAGTGGCGATGAGATTGGGGACGCCGGTGATGCGGGTCACATCGAGCGGCTCCTGGTCGAAAACGTCGAGGGCCGCGGCCCGAAGCCGTCCTGACTGAAGGGCCGACGTGACCGCCCCGAGGTCGACCAGCGGGCCTCGAGAGGTGTTGACGAGCATGGCCCCTGGCTTGATGACCGACATGGCCCGGTCTCCGATGATGCCTCTGGTCTCCTGAGTCAGAGGGGCATGGATCGAAACGAGATCAGACTCTGCCAGGAGATCATCGAGCTCGACCAGCCGGGGAAGACCGGGCCCCGGCTTCAAGTAGGGGTCGTGGACGATGATCTCGGCCCCGAGCTCGCGGATCGGGGCAGCCAGCTTGCGAGCGATCCTGCCATATCCAAATAGGCCGACTTTGAGCTCGGAAAATCGCCTGATGGGTTGCAGTGACTTGATCGCCCAACCGCCCTCTCGCACCAGTCGCTCGGCTTCGAAGAGCTTTCGCACCATCGCCAGGATCAACGCCAGGGTGTGGACCGCCACCTCTTCCACCGAGTAATCGGGGACGTTGGTGACGACGATCCCGGCATTGCGGGCGGCGTCCAGGTCGACGTTGTCGAATCCGATTCCGTAACGGGCGATGATCTTGCAGTTCTGGAGGCGCGCGATCGACTCAGCGGGCCAGGGAAGATAGGTGTTGAGGATGGCGTCGGCGTCGCCGGCCACCTTGAGGACCTCATCCGGACCGCCCGTGGCGACCACCAACTCGGCGTCGATGTTGCTCAGGAGGTTCCGTTCGATGTCAATCGTCGGAAAGACCTGATCGCTGACCACAACCTTGAAGCGAGCCAATCGCTGAACCTCCACCTCGCCGGAGACCCGGGCGATGTCGTGCAATTTATAGGCGAGTGATCTTCGATGCGAAGCGGCCTTCTTTGGCAAGTTATAGGATGCAGGCTCCAGGGATTCGCGGCGGACCACCAGAGAGCAGATCGTGTCGGCAGCTGAGCGACGGATTCAGGACACTCCAGGTTTGTCGGGGGCCGGTTACGGCGGCACTCGTAAGACAGCACATGAATTCGTTCGTGAGGTGCTGAGACGGGCGATTCTCAGTGGTGAGTTGACCGGTTCGACCCGCCTGGTCCAGGCGGAGTTGGCAGCCACCCTTGAAGTGAGCACCACTCCGGTTCGCGAGGCTCTCCGCGATCTCGCATCGGAAGGCCTGATTCGTTTCGATCCTCATCGGGGAGCGGTCGTCGAGGAGTTGAGTCGCGACGAGGTGAACGAGGTTTACGCGATACGCAAGGTCCTGGAACCGCTGGCACTCAGTCAGGCGCTCCCCAACCTCACCGACGGCGACATGGACCTGTTGCGCCGACTCCACAAGAAGATGCTCGATGAGCCCCAGGGCGCCGAGTGGGTCGACTTCAACCGCAACTTCCACATGATGATCTACGAGTCTGCCGGGCCGCGCCTGTCCAACATCATCAGAGGATTGCTCGACGCTTCGGTCATGTACATCGGAGCTTCCCTGAAGGAAGTGCCCAACCTGCGTGAGGAAGCCAACCACGACCACTCCGAAATACTCGACGCCCTGATCCGGCGCGATCTCGGGGCGGCGACAGCCGCCGTTCTCGATCATCTCAACCTGTCGATGAGGGCCCTAGAAGAGCGAAGCCACTCCGGCGCCTGACGCCCCGCTACTGCAAGAGGTGCTGGTAGCTCTCGGGGTGGGCTTCGAGGAAAGTCTCGAGATTCATCGCTTCATGGCCTGTGAGCCGGGGGACTGCGTCGCTGACGACGTCCATCTCCCCGTTCGCGATAGCTTGGTAGGACGTCACCCAGCCTTCGACTTCCCAATCGGGCGCCCCATATGCGGCTCGAGAGGCATAGGCCTCGGCTTCCGTCTCCGGGTGGTAGGTGACCGGTCGTCCGATGAACCGGCCGAGTCGATCGGCGGCTTCACCGAGGTCGATCGCTTCCGGACCGGTCAGGTCGAACGTTTCGCCATCGTGCCCTGACGAGGCGAGCACTGCCGCCGCCACCTCGGCCACGTCGTCCCTCGTGACAAATCCGGTCCTACCGTTCCCCGCCGGACCGCGGATCACACTGTCGCTCCCGACCAGCAGCGGCACGTAGTCGGTGTAGAGCGCGTCGCGGAGGAATACGAAGTTGGCGCCGGTCTCCTTGATGTGCTGTTCCGTGTGATGGTGCTGACGAGCCAGGACAAAGGTTGCGTCCGGGCGGGCCCCGAGGAACGAGAGGTAGACGATTTTCCTGACCCCGGCGGCGGCCGCCGCTTCCACGGCTTGCTTGTGCTGGTCGAGACGATCGATGGCCTCGTGAGCCGACACCATGAAGAGGGTGCCGATCCCGGTGAAGGCGTTCACCAGCGACTCGCGGTCGGCGTACGAGGCCGTTGCCACCCGGGCACCCGGCAGAACCGGAGCGCGGGCGGGGTCCCGAACCACCAATCGCAGAGGAAGGCCGCGGTCAGAGAGGCGCCGGGCGACCCGTCCACCGACGGCACCGCTGGCGCCTGTGATCCCAATCAGATCGCCTGCCATGCCCTGATTATGTCTCAGCGTGCGCTCGACGCTCCACGACCATGGCCAACGGCGGTTGGACACGGGTGTTTCGGGTGTTGAGATCTCCATTGCAGTCCTCGCAACGAATTACCCCGAGGGTCTCCGAGCCACAGTCGATATGAACCAGGGTCCTGCGAAAAGACTCTGCCGGCGGATTCCACTTGTCCCCCCAGCGCCACATCGTCACCAGGATGCCGTAGAGGTCCCGCCCCTTCTCGGTAAGCCGATACTCGAATCTTGGGGGCCGCTCCTGGTAGAGATCGGTCGAGAAGATCCCTGTATCGACCAGCATCGCCAGGCGCTCGGTCAGGACGTTGCGCGAAATCTCGAGATCCTTCTGGAAATCATCGAAACGGCGGACCCCCAAAAAAGCGTCGCGCAGGATGAGGACGGTCCAACGATCGCCGATCAATTCGGCCGTGTTGGCCACCGAACAGTTGAGATGGTCGAGGCTCTTGCGAGTGGGAATACGAGCATTGTACACCATGAGTTGCGTTATGCAACTCACTCCAACTAGAGTCGGTTGCATGAGGCGACTAACCAATAACCAGTTGCCCCTTCACGTTCGGAGGTGAGTTCAATGAACAAACGAAATATCCGCGGCCGAAGCCCCTTTTCCGGCTTCGCGGTGACTCTCGGTCGAGTCGGGACGCGGCGGCGGATGCTGGAACGCCTTCGTCCCGAGGGTGGGTTCATCGCCCTCGATCTGGAATTGGTCGACGTTGTCGCGGAACTCGACCCCGGCATGATTGACTGGCGGGCGCACCATGTCAGGTAAACGCTCCCCGGGTCTTTGTCAGGCCTGCTTCTAGACGGAGTTCTTAATCAGCCTGGCGCCCAGGTCGGCCAGCGCCTGCTTCAACTCGGGTGGATCGAGGATGCGGAACGCACAACCAAGGCCGGCCAGGTAGCCGGCGATCCAACGCGGGTCGTCCGCTCCGATTCGGAGCAGAGTGCCGCCGCGCTGACGCTCGATGACCCCAATCGTCGGTGATACCAGTCGCCTGGCCTGATCGAAGGGCACCTTGAGCAGAATCCGCGCCTTGACGTTGTAGGCCGAGACTGCCACGCCTTCGGCCACGAGGGCCGCGGCGTCGGGCGGGTCGTCGAGCACGAAGCGAAGCCCCGTCGCCAAAGGCTGGCTGATTCGATCGACCCTGAACGTGCGCCACGCTCCCCGGTCCCGATCCCGAGCCACGAGATACCAACGCCGGGAGGTATGGACCAGTTGATACGGCTCGACGTGCCGATCGGTGGTGTTGCCTTCGCCGTCGACGTATCCGAATCGCAGGCGCTCCTGGCGCCGGCAGGCCTGAGCCAGATTGACGAGCTTCTCGGGCTCGACGGCGGCCCCGGGATCGCCGCGATCAGGCATGCCGACGATGCTCGCTTGCAGGGAGCCGAGTTGCTCGGCGAGCCGCTTCGGTAACACCTGCTCGATCTTGGCCAGAGCGGCAACGGCGGCGTCCTCGAATCCGGGCAGGCTCCCGGCCGCGGCGCTGCGCAGAGAGAGGGCCACGGTGACCGCCTCCCCGTCATCGAACAGAAGCGGAGGGAGAGCGCCCCCCGGTGCCAGTTGATAGCCCCCGGCCGGGCCTGACAGAGCTTCGACCGGATACCCCAGATCTCGAAGCCGGGTGATGTCCCGGCGCAGAGTTCGGTCCGTGACCCCGAGCCGGGTCGACAGTTCCGGCCCGGTCCAGTTGGGCCTCGCCTGGAGAAGAGACAGAAGTTTCAGCATCCTTCCCGAGGGATTCATGCACCCACACTATTCGGAAACACGGACAGGATCTGTCCGCAACCTTCGATACTTTCAACCTTGTAAGTACAAGCGGAAGGGCAACGGGCCCCCCGCTTGGAAGGTTCGACTTGAAGCAAGGAAGGAGAGTCTCGTGTACCTGGGTTTCAACTACGACCTCGCGCGGGGGATGCAGGATGAACTCCTCCGCTGGGCCGAGGAGCAGAGGAAGATCAAGCGGGTCCGTTCCCACCAACGGGAGGAGAACCTCCTTCCCCGATCCGAGCCGGAAGTGGTCCGCCCGACCGGGGAAGAAGGGCTCGAGGACCGTCGGGCCTCGTGATCAGGCTCTCACCAGCCACAGCTGGATTTCGATCGTTCCTTCGTCAGCGACCGACAGCACCACTTGCGCAGATGGGGTGTCGATCTCGTAGTCGGCGAAGATGACGTTGGTCGATCCGACGATCAGGATCGATTCGCCGGCGACCTGGGCCTCCAGAGGGATCTCGACAGCTCTCGTCACGCCGTTGATGGTCAGGTCACCGGTGGCGGTTGCAGACACCGTCACCCCCTCGACAGGAACCTCGCCAAAGTCGATGGGCTCGGTCAGGACGAAGGTGGCCGTGGGATTCTGGCTCGTGTTGAGGGTCTCGCGAATTGCGTTCTCGCGCCGGCTCTCATCGCTGACGATCGCCGTCAGGTCGACCGCGATCTCCGCCTGTGTGATGCTCGATCCGTCGATCGTGACCGAACCGGAAACTTCCGGCGAGCGTCCCACGGCGGTGGTGGCACCGATCTGAGCCAACTCCTCTTCGACCCGGAATCCGGCGAAGGTGGCGGTGGCCTCTTCGAAGCTGAAGGTTCCAGTGGTGGTGTCAACCGACCAATCACCGCTTACGTCGGTCAACGCTGAATTCGTTGGCGCCGCGGTCGTTGTTGCGGCGCTGGAATCTGCACCGCTGGCAGCGGTCGTCGCCGTGACGGCGTTGACAGTGCTATCGAGGTCGACTTCGGCCGGCTCGGCTCCGCCGAAAAAGTAGATGAGGGCGAGAGCCACGCCCGCGATGACCACGGCAGCCACTGAGAGCCCGAGCCACTTCCTCCTGGCTGAGCTGGTCGGCTTCGGTTCCGTTCTCTTGTTCAAAGTGGATGTCATTGGTTCTCCTTTGTTGACGCGAACCTACGGGACGAGCCTGAGACCTCGTCCGGGGTTGCCTGAGAACTGACCGACAGTGCAATGAAAGGAGGGGTCGGTCGTTTGAGACCGACCCCTCCTTTTTACGAATGCCGAGCTGGCTAGGCGCCCTCGGTGACCTCCGGTTCGGCGGGAGCATCGGGCCGCGGCCCGAAGCCAGGCCTGAATTCGATCTCACCATTGACCAGGCCGGTGATGCGCTCGACGGCCTCGGCGGCTCGTTCGGCCGCCTCTTCGGCGGTGATCGACCCATCGGCGACCAGTTCATCCAGCTTGGCCTGGTGCGCAGCGACCAGGGCGTCGATGACGGTCCCGGCCTCGGTGCCATTGGCGGCGGCAATGTCAGCAATCGTCTGACCGTCCGCGAGCGCATCCATCAGGGCAGATCGCTCGATGCCGATAGTTTCGGCCGCAATGTCGAGGCTCATCCCGATGTGACCTCTTCCCATGAAACGATGTCCGGGACCCGGAGCGAACTGAGCCAGATGCTCGGCCACGGCGTCGGCCTGGGCAGCGGTAATGGTGCCGTCGGTAACGAGATCCTCGAGGGAGTCCCGCAGCCTGTTGACTCGCTCGGTCCCGACGACTCCGTCAGGGCCGGTGGACTCGTCGGTAGTCGTGGTGGTGGTTGATTCCTGAGCACCGGCGACGACCGGTGACAGCACCGTCGCCCCCAGCACCAGCCCGAGTGTTGCAGTGGCTGCGCCTACCGTCAGCCGCTTTCGAATAGACATGATGGCTCCTTTCATGATGTGTTTGCCATCTGGATCCACTGTGAGCGATGGCCCTGGGAAAGCGATGCGGTGCCCCTGAGAATCAGCCGAGAGTGGTGATTGGTTGGTGGTGAGTGCAAGAGTGTCAAACCTCGGACCTCAGAAATCAGACCTCCCCATACCCACTGCTCACCACTCACCACGCATTACTCCTTTCGGGCTGCCGGCAGCCGCACCGTGATCCGGGCTCCGCCTTCGGGGTCGTTCGCTGCTTCGACGACGCCGCCGTGGGCCTGGGCAAGGGCTTCGACGATGGCCAGGCCCAAACCGGAGCCGCCGCTCTTTCTCGATCGAGAGGGGTCGGCGCGGTAAAAGCGGTCGAACACATGGCCAATGGCATCGGGGGGGAATCCACTGCCACGGTCGCGCACTTCGATTACAGCGCTGCCGTTCTCGCGGCGGACATCGATCACGGCGCCGGTATCGGGGTGAGTGTGGGAGCGGACATTGGCCAGAAGGTTGGCGACCACCTGGGTGATCTTCTCCCGATCTCCTTCGATCCAGACTTCTTCGGGCGCAACGATCGCGATGGGATGAGCCGGGTCGATGGCGAGGGAGTCGGCCACGCCATCCCGGGCGATCGAGCTGACTTCGACCGGACCTCTCTCCATCGTCTGGGCCAGGTCGAGTCGGGCCAGCATGAGGAGGTCGTCGACCAGGCGCCTCATCCTCTTGCTCTCCGCCTCTATTCGTCGGACGGCGTGAGCCGCCTCGGCGGGATCGGTCAGGGCACCCTTTCGGTAGAGCTCGGTGTAGCCGGCGATGGCAGCGAGAGGGGTTCTCAGCTCATGGGAGGCATCGGCCACGAATTGCTTGAGCTTCTCGTTGGCTCGGGCTTCGGCGGCAAAGGCGCCCTCGAGACTTGCGAGCATGTGGTTGAGGGCAGTGCCCAGTTCACCTAGCTCCGACTCGGGATCGGCCGGTGGAACTCTCCGGGTTAGATCGCCGTCGGCAATGGCCGACGCCGTCTCGATCATGTGATCCACCGGCCTCATGCCACGCCGAACGGTGTACCAGACGGCCGCGGCACCGATCAGCAACACAACGGCACCAGTCAACAAGAGACGTTGGGTAATGGCTCTGGTAGCTGTCGCTACCTCGCGCAGTGGTTGACCAAACACCACCGTGAAGCCCTCATCGGTGCGAACGACTCCTGCCCGATACTCGAAGTCTCCGCTCGAAGCCGGGATCGTGAGGATCCGCGCCGAGGGCCCGGGAAGATCGAGGAGGGCGCTGGTGTCAGGTAGCGGGTCGGGGTCCCCGGCCAGCCCGGAGGGAGAGGCGCTGACGATCTCACCATTGGGGCCGATGATCATCTCGGCCAGGAATCGATCCGCCCCAGGCCCGGGCCCGGGTCCGGGTCCCGGGCGATAGGGATCGACCCTTCCTGCCTGGTTGAGGACGGTGACGATGCGGTCGTCGATCTGGTCGATGAGGACCCTGCGGGTAGAACGGACCGCCACGACCCCGACGATCGCGACAACGACCAGCAACAGCACCGTGAAGGCGACGATGAGGCGGGTGCGCAGAGTCACGGCTACTTCGAAGCGTTGCGGAGCACATAGCCGAAGCCGCGGACCGTCTCGATCCTCGAGCCGCTGGCATCGCCCAGCTTCTTGCGTAGGTAACCGATATAGGTCTCGACGATCCCGGCATTGCCACCGAAGTCGTATTCCCAGACGTAATCGAGAATCTGATCCTTGGACAGGACCCGGTCGTGATTGAGCATGAGATATCGCAACAACCGGTACTCGGTGGGGGAGAGTTGGACCTGCGTTTCCTGGTCCCACACCTGATGAGCGTCTTCGTCGATCACGAGCTCGCCGCTGGCAATCCGGCGGGGCTCGGCCAGGCCGCCTTTCGAACGCCGCAGCAGGGCCTCGATTCGAAGACTCAATTCCTCGAGGCTGAAGGGCTTCGTGAGATAGTCGTCGCCACCTTGGCGGAACCCGGATCTGAGATCCTCGAGGGCGTCGCGGGCAGTGAGAAAGATGACCGGCATTTCGTACCCATCCCTGCGGATACGACGGCATACCTCGAAGCCGTCGAGATCGGGCATGTTGACGTCGAGGACCACGAGGTCCGGTGGGGCATTCTTGACCGACCTCAACGCGTCGAATCCGTTCTGCTCGGTGGTCACTTGATATCCCGCGAATCGAAGAGCGGTGGCGACGAGGTCGACAAGGGAGTCCTCGTCATCGACCACCAAGAGCCGCGCCCCAAGGTGAGAGGAGTTGGCCTGGGAAGAGTTGGCGTTTGAAAGGGGGGCGCTCATTGCCTGTGAGTTTCCTAGGAGTCGCCCACAATTGTCCGTGAACTGGCTGGGAATCGGCTGAGAGGCGATTCTCGGCTCAGGAATCGCCGTCCGAGTCGCCAAACATGAGAGTGGCGCCGAGCTGGGAGGCAATCTCGGTGGTGAAGGTTCTGTGGACCGCCGCCACCGCCTCATAGGCCGCCAGGTACTCCTCACTGGTGGGATCCGAGGAGGAGGCCGACAGAAGCCCGAGGGCAGTCTCGAGTCGTTCGTTCATTCTTTCGTCGGTGGGCGCAAAAGCCAGCTGCACCAGTCGCGAAAGTCCCTGGCCTCCTGCCCCCTGGTAGACGTCGCGAACACCCGTCACTCTGGCTTCGATCTCGTCGAGGTCACGTCCGCCGGCGTGCTCCGGAGCTATCACGGCCGGCGGGTCCCCAGATAAGCGGCGGCCTCGGCGACCGAGGCTGGTGGTGCGTCTGGCCGGCCTCTGGGTGACCGTTGCCAACGTCGTAACCGCTGCGGACAGGGGGCCGGATACAAGCCTCCTTTCGTATCTAGCGCTCGATGAGCACGTCGAAGAAGGTGAGCAGACCTTCTCGTTGAAGCGGTTACCGGTCGGAGTGGCGGTGGAGGTCGCAAGTATCAGTCGATCCAGGGTCCGCTTGATACGACTGCTGCCCTGGATTGGCCGAGTGTTTCAGGAACGTGCGGCCAGCCGATACGTTGACTCCTGGCTCACTGGCACATAGGAAAGGGTCCCGGATGCCGGGACCCTTTCTGTGAGCAGGAGCCGGATCGCTATGCCTTGACGAGCTCCGTCTCGATCTCAAGCTTGACCTTCTTGGAAAGGAGGACTCCACCAGTCTCGAGGGCCAGGTTCCAGGTGAGACCCCAGGTCTCACGGTCCACCTCGGCGTTGGCCGAGAAGCCGGCGACCGTCTTGCCCCACGGGTTGGTGTTGGTTCCTTCGAAGATGACGTCCAGAGTGACTGGCTTGGTCACGTCTTTGATTGTGAGGTCACCGGTCATCAGCCATTGGCCGTTCTCCTCCCGGAGATCGGTGCTGACAAACTTGATGGTGGGGTAATTGGCAACATCGAAGAAGTCAGCTGAGACCAGGTGGGCGTCGCGATCAGGTGCACCGGTCGTAACCGAAGCGGCTTCGATGGTGACGTCGACTTTGCTGTCGGAGAGGTTCTCGGCGACTTCGACGCTTCCGTCGAATGCCGGGAAAGTACCGCGAACCTTGGTAACCATCATGTGGCGCGCAATGA
Source organism: Acidimicrobiia bacterium (assembly GCA_031389635.1). Taxonomy (GTDB): domain Bacteria; phylum Actinomycetota; class Acidimicrobiia; order Spongiisociales; family ZC4RG35; genus DATEEG01. Next base: position 13,696 of record JANMST010000018.1, read on the forward strand.
AGGTGAGGGCAGTATGGGTCTTGTCGAACGTCCAGGTTCCGACCGGGAGATTGATTTGAGTCTTGGTTGTCATGGATTCCTCCTTGTATGGCAATCGGCATCTGGGCCAATCGCATTAGCCATTGATCGTTGCAACTCATGATAGTTGTGAATCACAATTATTGCAAGAGGAAAGAATCGGGGTAACATCTGCCTGTGTCGCGCATCCCCTCCGAAACCCAGCTCCGCGCCTGGAGGTCGATGGCGATGGTCCATACCGCCATCGTTGAGTCACTGGAGGCTGAGCTCTGGGAGACCCGCCAGCTCCATTTCGGTTGGTACGACGTGCTCGTCACAATCCGGCTATCCGGCGGGGCGATGCGAATGTCCGAGCTGGCCGAGATGGCCTTGATCAGCCGAAGCGCCGCCACTCGTCTGGTCGACAAGATCGAAGAGGCCGGATATGTCGAGAGGTACGTCTGCCCGACAGATCGTCGGGGAATGGTGGTGTCCCTGACCCCCGAGGGCCGGAAGGTGCAGGAGCGAGCGGCCCCGATCGTGCTCAGAGAGCTTCAGCGACTATTCGGCCGGTATCTCGATCAGGAGCAGGCGGAGGCGATGGCCAACAACTTCGAGCGAATCCTGGAGGGTGAGGGGATTCGGATACCGTCCCGACCAGTCGCCCGAAGCGCTTCCTGATCCCCGGCTGAACATGGAGGCCGCTCAGAGCTAATACGCTTCGGCTCCAGAACAGGAGAGTCTCGAAGGAGGATTTCGATGGATAGTCGTGCTCATGTCGTCTGGCAGGGAACGTTGGCCGAGGGAAGTGGTGAGGCAACCCTGGCAACAGGCGTTGGTGGCTCCCTCCCGGTGAGCTGGCCGAGCCGAACCGAAGCCGCCGCCGGCAAGACCAGTCCCGAGGAGCTGATCGCCGCCGCTCATGCCGCTTGCTACTCGATGGCCCTCTCGGGGGGACTCGGTCGAGCGGGCTTCACTCCGACCAAGTTGGAGACCGACGCCACGGCCAGCTTCGAGAAAACCGAGCCCGGTTGGCGTCTGACCCGAATGGCCTTGCGAGTCGTTGGCGACGTCCCCGGGATCGATCAGGCCGCGTTCATCGCAGCCGCCACTGCCGCCAAGGACGGCTGCCCGGTGTCCAACGCCCTCAAGGGGAACGTCGAGATCACCATCGAGGCGGCCCTGGCGTAGTTGACCGGGAGATTCCGTCGAGGGCTTGATGGACACCAATGGTGAGCCGGGCGGCCCTTTTTGTTGGAATTTACGAAATTCGGGCGATCCGATCGGGGCGAAGCCAGAGGGTGTCGACATAGAACCGGCGCATGGCCGAAAACCGCTCTTCCGAGGTCCAAACCAGGATTCCAGCCCGGCCGACGATCAGGGCTTCCACGCCCGAAACCATAGGGTGAAACCGGTTTTGACGGGTTTCGCGCTTTTGCGGTAGTTCGCGAGGGCCGTCTAAGTTGCCGTCCGGAGTCAGGGCGGCTCTTCAGTCTCATCCAGTTTTCAATCCATCAAATTCCGGGGCACTCGTCGATCCGCCGTCTCTCTTTAACCCCTACCAATTGGAGGCCACGTGCGTCGCTGGCGCTCGCCCTTCTCATCACTGACAATTCTGGCAATGCTGTTCTGGCTGGGAACCGCCATGGCCCCTTCGGTTTCATCCGGCGGGGACACGACCCCGATCGTGGTTTCCAAGGCCGTCCATGTGACCCCGACCACTGTCCCCGTTGCGGAGGGTCCGCTCCTGCCGTGGCCCATGGACTACTGCAACGGCCAATGTCCGGAACCGGCGCTGGAGCCGAGCCTGGAGTCTGACGACTGGCGGCCTCACGTCGAGGCGCCTACCACGACCCTGGTTGTCCCGAGCGCTCCCCGTGTTCTGGCCCCGGCACCGGCACCGGCCCCGCGACCCGTCGAAGAGTGGCGATCCCTGGTTTCCGCCTATTTCGCGCCGGAGCATGTTGATCTCGCCCTGCGGATTATCAGCTGCGAAAGCGGCGGCGACCCCAATGCGCAGAACGCGAGCTCGGGAGCAGCCGGCCTCTTCCAGCACATCCCCAGGTATTGGGACTCCCGGGTGGCAAGTGCAGGCATGCCGGGAGCGTCGATATTCGACCCGATCGCCAATGTTGCCGCATCCGCCTATCTGGCCTATTCCGACGGCTGGGGGCACTGGTCCGCCAGCGCCGGATGCTGGAGCTAGCCGGGAAATCTGGATAATCCTGGTCTTTGGGGGTCCCGGGGGATAGCTTGATGAGGCGATGCCGTTCAGCGGTCAGCTTTCCCTTGACGACGACGAGCGGCCCCTTGAGGCCGACGTTCAATTTGTCGGGTCGGATCTGACAATCTCGACGGTCTCTGGACCAATGGGTCGGTGGCCGTTGGGGAAGTGCCGGATCCAACCGGACAACGGACGCTTTCTGATCACCATCGACGACGACACCGCCTGGTTCGTTCCCGATGACCCGGTCCGCTTCACTCGCCTGGTGCTCGAGCATTGGGGTGCGTCGAGCCTGGCGACCGCCATGAAAGCGGCCAGGGCTGCGGCCGGGCCTCTTCCGATCCAGTCGGTCAAGTCAAAGCCCCAAGAAGAGTTCGAGTACGACGACGATCGCCGGGCATCGGTGGTCGACGGCCTCGGCGGACTCGACACAAAGCGGAAGTTGCAAGTCGCCGCTGCTGGCCTCGGTCTAATTCTCATTCTCCTGATCGCAAGCATGGTTAGTGGTGAAGATGATGTCGCACCACTTGTGCTCGGGACAGTGGCTACGACCACCACGATTCCCCAAACCCCTTTTGTCTTTCAGACAGGCCTCGATGGCGTAGCCGAGATGTGGAACGACGCCGCCTCCCAGTTGGGCCTCGAGGTCTTCCTGCTCGAGGTCACCACGGCCAACCGGTTGCAGACAGCACTGGCCGGCAATCTCATCCTGTACGGGACCGAGAACCCGAGCACCGAATCAGTTCATAGCCTCATGATCTCGGCCGGACCGGCGCTGGGTGAACAGGCGACAGCGGTGCTGGCCGTGTGGGGAAACCTGATCGCAGTCGTCAACCCCGAACTGGATCCCGAAGGCCGACGGGCGGTTCTGGAGCGGCTCGGGGTCGATCTCGACCGACCCTTGACCCTTGGTCTGAATGCCGAGACCACCGAAGCCGGGGCCAGGTACTGGCTCCGATCCGGAGTTCTCAACGACCGCGTGCTCTTCGGAGTTCAACCCACCGGATAGGCCCTCCTTCGTCGGGCCACTCACCACGCTCCGTGGCTGGGTCTAACGCCCCACCCTGGGTGCAAGATCCGCGCCTCCTCTCCGATACCATCGCCCTTGTGACTGACGTTTTCATTGTCGATGCCTGCCGCACTCCGATGGGGAAGATCGGGGGTCAACTGGCCCATGTTCGGCCCGACGACCTCGCTTCCCATGTCATCCGCCGCCTTCTCGGACGGCAATCCGACCTCGACCCCGCAGCGGTGGAGGACGTCGTCTGGGGGGCGGCCAACCAGGCCGGGGAGGACAATCGCAACGTCGGTCGCATGGCGGGCCTGCTCGCCGGACTTCCGATCGAGGTCCCCGGCGCAACCGTCAACCGTCTCTGCGGATCCGGCCTGCAGGCTGTCATCAGTGCAGGCCACGCCCTTGCCGGTGGCTGGGGTGAGGTCATGATTGCCGGAGGTTCCGAGTCGATGAGTCGGGCGCCTCTGGTGATGGCGAAGGCCGACCACGGCTTTCCGACCGGTGCTCCCGAGTTCGTAGACTCAGTTCTCGGGTGGCGGTTGGTGAACCCCCGGATGAGGGAGTTGTACCCGCC